>JANOOM010000746.1:0-6446 GCA_031421335.1 Armatimonadota bacterium | reverse complement strand
GGGCGCGGTAGCGTGGACTGTGGTCGGTGGGCGGGTGGCGGGGGGGGGGTAGGGGGAAGCGTCCGGGGGAAGCGGGGTGGAGGCGATCTTGGGACAGGCCGGTCTACACCGACCACTCAGGTGCCTACGGCCGCCTCTTGCCGGCGGGGCAGCACTACCGGTGCGACAAGGGAACGGGCCTGACCATCGTCGTCGAGAGCCTCAACACGAAATGGCGCCAGCGCCAGCCGGAACTGGTGCGCCGCTCGTGCGGGGTCCACCCGAGGATCGAGGACGATCTGTTCGAGTGCTTCAGGCTGTGGGTGGACGAACATAACTGCCAGAGCGCGCGGCACTGGCAACGCCGCCAGGACGGTGCCGAGGCAGCGACGCAATCAAACCCATAGCCCGACCAGCCTCCTGATGTTCATGCGCTGCGGCCTCATACTGCTCGACGCACTCGTCTGGTGCGATCCGTGTTCGCAGAGCCACGCTTCCATGCCCCTATCAGTGATGTTATCTGGGGCGCGGCATCTGCCGCGCCCCTTTTCACTTCACCACAGCGGCGGCCTCAGAGGCCCTTGTCGCCGAGGAACTTGATCAGGTCGGCGACGCGGCAGGAGTAGCCCCACTCGTTGTCGTACCAGGCGACGACCTTGACGAAGGACCCGATGCCGATGGTGTCCAGAGCGCTGAAGATGGACGAATGGGGGTTGCCCTTGAGGTCGGTGGAGACCAGAGGCTCGTCTGAGTACTGGAGAATGCCCTTCATGGGGCCATCGGAAGCAGCGGCCTGCATTGCGGCGTTGATCTCGGCAGGGGGGGCATCGCGGCCCAAGAGCGCGGTGAAGTCCACGACCGAGACGGTCGGGGTCGGGACGCGGAAGGCCATGCCGGTGAACTTGCCCGCGAGCGCGGGGATGACCAGGCCAACGGCCTTGGCCGCCCCGGTGCTGCTGGGGACGATGTTCTGGGCGGCGGCGCGGGCGTCGCGCAGGTCCTTGGCGGCGGTGTCCACGGTGCGCTGGGAGTTGGTGTAAGCGTGGATGGTGGTCAGCAGGCCCTTCTCAACGCCGAAGGTGTCGTTGAGGACCTTGGCGACGGGGGCAAGGCCGTTCGTGGTACAGGAGGCGTTGGAGATAACGTGGTGCGTGGCTGGGTCATACATGGTGTCGTTAACGCCGAGCACGATGGTCAGGTCCTCGTTCTTGGCGGGGGCGGAGATGACGACCTTCTTGACGCCGTGTTCGCGGTGGGCGACGGCCTTGGTGGCGTCGGTAAAGAATCCGGTACTCTCGATGACGACATCCACGCCCTCGACGTCCCAGCGGATGTCGGCGGGGTTCTTCTCGGCGAAGACGACCAGCTTTTTGCCGTCCACGACGATGTTCTCGCCCTCGGCCCGGACATCGCCCAGCCGGCCGCCGACCTTGTAGGGGCCGTAGTTGCTGTCGTACTTGAGCAGGTGGGCGTTGGTCTTGGCGTCCGTCAAGTCGTTGAGGGCGACGACCTCGATCTCGCCGTTGGGGAACCGCTCCTGGATGGCGCGGTAAGTGATGCGCCCGATGCGGCCGAAGCCGTTGATGCCGACTCGTACTGCCATGATGGGGTATTCTCCTTGGGTGTCCGTGTCGGACGGGTGGTTTTTCCTGAAAAGTCGCCTTTAGTATGGCACGGCGGGCGGCCCAAAGTCAACCAGAGGAGTGGACACCACAGACTGAAACCCCAGGTGCAGGAGTCTCTGACCATCCAGAGGACGGAAGAGAGGTCGGTCATAGAAGCACAGTGGTTCTACGGTGGGCGTCCCGCTCAAGGCACGGCGAATCTCAACTTGAAGCAGGGGAACGTCGCCCCAATGTGGAATAATCGCAAGCAGTGACTGAAACGCAAACAGGGAAAAGGGGTCGGATGGGCAGCACGCTCGCGTGGCTCGGCCTAGAGCGGGCAGACAGGCCGCGCGGGATGCAGGTCACGCTCAACGTCGCGGGCAGGCAGTACCAGCAGAGGCGTGGGGACGAGCCGGGTGCGTCGGCTATGGACAAGGGAACGGCCGAGGAGGTCGTCGCGCGGTCACCCGGCGCGGCCCTGAAGCAGATGAACGCGGCTTGCCGCCTCCTCGGCGCGGCCTGGAAGCTCGGGGCGGGGGGCCTGGCCCTGGTCGTGCTGCTGGCGTGGGGGCATGTCCTCCTGGGCGGGCTGGCACTGGCACTAACCATGGCCCTCTTCCTGCGGGCGCGGGCGGCGGACGGACGGCGACGCCGTTTCCACCTGGAATATCGGTTTGATGCCGAAGCCCGCGAGCGCTGGGTGCTGCTGGGGCACGCCCTGGACGCGCTGGCGCGGACGGAGCGGGTCTGGCGGATCACGGCGCGCGGGCGAGCGGAGGGCTGGAAGCGGGACACGGGGGCGTCTGCGCTGGTGACGCGGGCGCGGGCGAGGCTCGGGCGCGCATGGCCGGCGGGGCTGACCGGCAGCGTCACGCCGTACTACCTGGACCTCGGCCCACAGAGGTGGCTGTTCCTGCCGGACCGGCTGTATGTGCTGCAAGGGGGGCGCTATGTGGCTGCCGAGTATGCCCGGCTGAGGGTGCGGGCGCAGACGACGCGGTTCATCGAGGAAGAGCGGGTGCCACGGGACGCGCAGGTCGTGGGCGGGACATCGCGGACGCCCATCACCGAGTACGGGGTACTGGAGATGGAAGCGACGCCGTCCGGGCTGAACCCGCGTCTGGGGGCATTGCTGCATGTGAGTTCGGTGGGGGCGGCGGACCAGTTCGCCGCTCTGTTCCGGTCGTTCCAGGGCTATAGCGGGAGCGATGCCGCCATGCCCCCACCCTCGCCGCCGTCCGAGGAGTGCTACGGCCGCCTGGGCCTGGCCCCGTCCTGCACGAAGGCGGAAGCGACGCGGCGGTTCCGGCGGCTGGTCCTGGCCCATCACCCCGACCGGATGGGGGAAGCTGGCCGGGGCGCGCGGGAAGCGGCCAACGCCGAAATGCAGGAGATCGTCCTGGCCTACAAAGACTTGAAGCGTCTGCGCGGCTGGTAGCGGGACGCGCACTCTGTCGCGCCGGTGGGGTATACTGTTTCCCGTATGGATTTTGACGAAGCACTGGCGTATATGGATGGGCGGCTGCGGCTGGGGGTGAAGCTGGGGAACGAGCGGTTCCTCGCCCTGCTGCACCGGCTGGGAGACCCGCAGGGGCGGCTGCGCGTAGTCCACATCGCGGGGACTAAGGGCAAGGGGTCCACGGCGGCGATGGCGGCCAGCGTCTTGCAGGCGGCGGGCCACACGGTCGGGATGTACCTGTCGCCGTATGTGTATGACGTCCGGGAGCGCATCCAGATCGGCGGTGAGATGATCTCACGGGCAGATTTCGCGCGCTGGGTGTCCGTCATCCGCCCGCACGTCGAGGCGCTGGAAGCGACGGAACACGGGCCGACGACGGAGTTCGAGCTGAAAACGGCCGTGGGCCTGTGCTACTTCGCCGAGCGGGCCGTGGACTACGCCGTGCTGGAAGTCGGGCTGGGCGGGCGGCTGGACGCGACGAACGTGGTTTCCGAGCCGCTGGTGACGGTCATCACGAACATCGGGCTGGACCACACGGAGCTTCTGGGGGAGACCCTGGGGGAGATTGCGGGGGAAAAAGCGGGCATCGTCAAGCCCGGCGTACCGTGCGTCACGGGCGTGCCGGTCGGCGGCGAAGCCTGGCAGGTGATCGCGCGCATCTGCTCAGAGCGCGGGGCGCCCTTGATCCCGATCCCCCCGCCCGTCACGGCTGTCGGTGGCCTGACGCTCTCGACGCCGCGGCGGACCTTGACCGGCATACACTTAGAGCTACGGGGCGCTTTCCAAGCGATGAATGCGGCGGCAGCCTTGTGCGCTCTGGACGCCATTGCCGAGACTGCCCTGCCGCCGCTGACCGACGAGGCCGCGCGGCACGGGCTGGAAACAGCCTGGGTGCCGGGGCGGCTGGAGGAAGTGCATTCGCGCCCGACGGTCGTGATGGACGTGGCGCACAATGAGTTGTCGGCCCAAGTGCTGGCAGCGGCTCTTCGGGATCAGTACGGCGCCGACGGGCGGCGAATGACACTCGTGGTCGGCCTGTCCCGGCTCCACGACCCCGAACCGTTCCTGGCCCCGCTGGCCGCCCACCGCCCGGCCCTGCTGATCGCGACGCAGCCCGCATTTCGCCCGCGCCCGGCCTCGGACGTCGCTGAGGCGGCCCGGCACCACGGCATTCTGAACGTGCAGACCGTCGAGTCGAGCGTCGCCGACGCCGTCCGGTCGGCGCTGTCACAGTCTGGGCCGGGGGACCTGATCTGCGTCACCGGCTCATTTTATACCGTGGGCGACGTGCCGCCCTTGTTCTGGTCCGAACTCGACTCTGCTTCTCTGGCTTTCTGAAAGGGATTCATCATCATGCCACATCAAGGCGTCGTTCTCATGACAATCGCAGGGCTGTCCCTGATCATCACGCTGGGCCTTATGGTCGGCATCTTCAGCCGCGAAAAGCAGCATCAGTCGGCCAACGGGGACGAACACTGAACCCACCCCGGCGCGAGCGCCGGGGTGGGTTCAGCGCGCCGCCGTTTTCTTCGCCAGCGCCTGTTGGATGGCCGGCTCTAGGTCCGGGCCGCGCACCTCCACGGCGATGATCTTGCCGTCGCGCCCAATCAGCAGCCCGAACGGGATCGCCATGACCCCGTAGCGGCGCGGCACGGCGCTCCTCCACCCCTTGCCGTCGAAGACCTGACGCCAGGGCATCTGGTTCTGCTTCAGGAACGATGTCAGGGCCGCCGGGTCCTGGTCCAAGGAGATCCCTACCACGTCAAACCCCTGCGCGTGGTACTTCTTGTAAGCGGCGATGACGTTGGGCATCTCGCCGACGCACGGCCCGCACCAGGTCGCCCAGAAGTCCATCAGCACCACCTTCCCCTTGTACTGCGCCAGCGAAAGCGGCTGGCCGCTCAGGTCCTTAGCCTCGATCGGGAACGGCGCAGCCCCAGCCACGAGACGCGGGTCATGCATCGGCGGCTGGGCCTGCTGGGCGGGCTGCGCCTCCTTCTTGGCGCCCGGCGGTGGCGTGAAGGCAAAGTCCCGCGCGGTCAGCCTGGGGTCGGCGGCGAGGGAGGTGACGGTTTCGGTGTGGGCCACCTTGCCGCCGTGGGTGGAAGCGGGTGTACTTTCGGCCAGGCGCCGCAGCAAGTGGTCCCGGCGGCCGATGGATAGAGTGAGCGTCAATTGAGGGCTGCCCGCGCGGGCGGGCGGCGTGACCGTGACCACGTCCACGGGCACGCCGTCCACGATGCCCACGCCCGCCCCGGCCACCTGGACGCCGGGGCGGACGAGAATGCGGGTGAGAACGGCGGGCCGCGCCAGCAGGGTCGCGAGAAGGGTTCCCGACTGGCCCAAGACCTCGGCGATGGCGCTCGGTCCGGTGGGCGGGTCCTGGCGCATGTACTTCTTGTCACGGACCGAGTAGACGGTCAGGTTCTTGCCGTCATCGGTGAACTGCACCAGCGGGCCGGTCTTGTCGGCGATGGCGACGCGGGCTTGGCCGGGCCGGTGGAAGGAGAGTGTGACCTTGTGCTGCTGGGCGCCCGCCGCGCCGTAGTCCTGGACAACGACGGTAGCCTTCAGGCCGGACAGGGCGAGATGGGCGGCGGCCATCTCGTCAAGCAGGATGCGTGCCTGCGGGTCTATCTTGCTGGCCTGAGCATAGGCCATGGGCGCGGCAGCGAGCAGGCCGAGGGCGGCCAGGCTCAATGGGCGGTAAAAAGACGAGGACATGGGGGTTCTCCTTTGACTCACGAAACGCCGGACCGAAGTGTTTCGGTTCGGCGTTTCGCGCTCTCAGCCAATCACTTGGACCGGCTGCCGGTTCGGTTGACGCGCACCGGGGTGGCCGCGCCGGTCGTGCGGGGGTTAGGCCCGCGCAGTGTGCCTCCCCCGGACAGGGCCGCGCCCGGCCCGCCGCCGCCGCTTTTCTTGCCCTTGGCCTGCGCGCGTCGCTCGGCCCGGTTCAGGAGCGGAGCCTCAGTTCCAGCCTCGCCTGACGCCTCCGTGGTCGTCTCTGCTTGCACTTCTTCGGTCAGGCTGGGTTCTCCCGTGCCGCCGCCTGTTTCCTGTTCTGCCATCGGAAGCATTCTCCTCTCAAATCATGATTTCATCAGCCAGTATACCCGGCCCACGACTGCAAACGCGGCAGGGCGTACCGCAGCAGCGCCTGCATATTGACGACGTCCTCCTGGTTATACAGCAGCAGCAGGCGCCGGGCTTCCTCGGCGTCCCGCCCGCCCCGGCGCCAGGCCCGCCACAGGCGGACGGCGTCCATGCCCCCCAGCCCATCCGTCTCGGGCGTCCGCGCGACGCCAAGGGCCGACTCGATGCGCTTCAGTCCACCCGTGTGTCCCAGCCTTTTCAGGAGTGGGCAGAGATCAATGTGGAAGCGGTCGGCGAACACGGAC
>JANOOM010000745.1:0-5091 GCA_031421335.1 Armatimonadota bacterium | reverse complement strand
GCGGTTTCAACCGCCCGCCCGATCACGGCGCCGCCCGCACTTCCTCCCAGCGCGTCGTGATACCATCCACATCCCGCGCCAGGCGGCTGGCCCCGAAGTCTTTGGCGGCGGGCAGGATGTTCGGCGGCCCGGCCCGCAGGTTCTCGACGTCCAGCACGGCGCGGGCAGGGGCTGGGCGAGGGCGGGAACAGGAACAGGGAGGAAGAAGAGTGACCATGCCATTCACGGAGCAACTGCACCCGGCGGCATGGTCTGTGGTTCGCGCTTGAGCCGAACCGTAGCCGCGACGGGGAAATGGTCCGAGGGGAAGGGCCGCGAGCCGTCCCCGGTCAAGACACTCGCCTCCAGAATATGCCAGTCGGGGGACAGGAAGATGTGATCAATTGGGCCGCCCGACGCGTGCCCGGTGAACTCGTGGAAGGTCCCCGGCGGCGATGGGTGCATCGCTCCCAGGGCGCTGACCAGGGCGGGCGAGCCTTTGGCTTGCAGGGGCCGAAGGGCGGCATCGCCGGGTTCGACGTTGAAGTCGCCCATGACGATGATGGGGCCTTTGCTTGTTCGCTGCCGCAGGGTATCCATGATGAGCAGCACGCTTTTCTCGCGGGCGGGCTGCGATTCGTGGTCCAAATGGACGTTATAGAGGGAAAGCTCGGCCCCTGTTTCGCAGTCCCGTAAACAGGCCCAGGTGCAGATGCGCGGGATGCGGTTGCCCCAGCCCGTCGAGCCGGGGACGTTGGGCGTGTCCGAGAGCCAGAACGTGCCGCTGTCTTTACGGTCGAACCGGGCTGTCCGATAGAGGACCGGGCAGAACTCGCCGGCGGCTTTGCCGTCGTCGCGGCCCACGCCGAGGGCGGTGTAGTGGGGCAGAGCTTCGGCGAGCTGCTCCAATTGGTGATACAAAGGCTCCTGGAGGCCCAAGAGGTCCGGCGCCCAGTCACGCAGGAGCTGCACGAAGCGCGCCCGCCGCTGGTCCCAGCGGTGCTGGTCATCGGGGGCATCCCAGCGGACGTTGAAGGTGCCGACGCGGAGGGCGGGCGCGGTGATCATGCGCTGTATTCCCGGAGGCGCGCGTGGATGCCCATCCAGGCCAGCAGGGCGACGGCGAGCATGGCGAGGGGCGCCAGGACCGGCAGGAGGGCGAGGTCGGCGGCGCTCTGGATAACATCTTTGTCGAACTCCGACTGATTGATGGCAAGTGTTCGGCCCAGGGCGTCGTCGAACGTCTGGTAGGCGCCGTTAGACTGGTCCGGGCCGCCGCCGGTGCAGAGGGCGACGGCGTCGCCGTGCTGGCCGCCGTTCTGGAGGGCGCGGATCTGGCCGTCAATGCCGACGTACTTGCCCCAGGCGGAGAGGGTCTGGACGGCGGCGTCTTTTTCGCCGGGGAAGGTGATGTTGCGAAGCTCGGTGGCGAGGAAGCCGGTGAAGGTGTTCGGCACGTTCTTGACGTCGCCGGTCTGGCACTCGGAGACGGTCATTTCGTAGCTGTAGCCCGGCGGCAGGGCGGCGACTTTGTCGGCTGCCTGGTGGAAGTCGGTCTCGTAGTCCCGCGCGTGGGCGCGGTCAATCAGCCACCGGCTCTCGTCGGCGTTGGCGTTGTAGGCGACCGCGCGGGCGTGCCAGAGGGCGTAGACCGAATCGAAGGCGTCCTCCTTGGCGGCCTTGAGGTCGCGCGAGGCCGCCCCCAGCCTGGCCGTGGTGAACAGCAGGAAGAGGACGGCCAAAGCGGTCGCGGCCAGCAAGGGCAGGCTGAAGACGCGGTGGGTGCGGCGGCTGAGGAAGACCTGCGTGGCGACCAGGGCCGCCAGAAGCAGCAGGCCCACGACCCAGATCAGCGTCGTCGTCGCGCTCGATAGGACGGCCTGCCGGGAATAAGTCTGCTCCAGAGCGTCGTTGTTGGCTTTTTCCAGAGCGTCGGCGGCGGGCAGGATGGTGTTCTGCATCAGCCGGCTCGCGTCCGAGTAGGTAGTCAGCACTGCCGAGTCCCCGCCGCGCCCGTGCAGCAGCCGCGCTTGTGCCACTTTGGACTCGTAGGTGCCCAGGTTGAAGTTTATCGTCTGGATCGGGACGCGCTCGGAGTCGCCGTAGGTGATGTTCTCCGCCGCCGCGATGAGGCCCAGGCTAAGTTCCTGGCGCCGCTTCTCGTATCCCTCTGTGGACTCTTTATCCTGGCCGGGCTTGGCGATCAACTCATTGGCGACATTCGCGTCCATGTCGGCGAGGGCGGCCTTGATGCGCTCGGCAGCGATGATGCTGGGGGCCGCGTCGTGGCCGACCGTCTTGACAGCGTGGGCGTGCTGCCTCACACCGAAGAACGCGGCCAGGAACAACAGGGAGGCAGCCAGGGAGACGGCCGCAAGCGCGGCCCGCAGTCGCCGGGGCGTGGGCCAGGGGGCAAGGGTGGGCGCCGGAACCATGCCACCGGCGGGCGCAGTCGGCGCGGGGGCAGGGGACAAAGAAGCGACGGGCGCGGGCTTGGTAGCGACGCTCATGGCTGTGCCCCCGCTTCCCGCAGGGTGATGCGGGTCCAGCAGCCCAGGGTGATCTCATCGCCCGCCTTGACGGGGGTACGGACGCCGGCCAGGACCTCCTGGCCGTTGAGCTGGGTGCCGTTCGCCGAGCCGACGTCGAGCAGGACGAAGTGGCCGTCCGGCTCGCGCAGGAGTTTTGCGTGGCGGTGCGAGACGCCGGGGTCGGTCAGCGGCACTTCGGGGTGGATGTCGCGCTTGTCGCTGCGCCGCCCAATCAGGTTCTCGGCCAGGTCCAGGGGGAACGTGCGCGGAGGCTCGTCCACGGGGAGCACCATACTCGGGTCGGGGTCCACATACAGGGACGGGTCCACGGCGGCGTAGACTTCGAGGACCGGCGCGGTGTCAGGGACCGGCGCGGCGTCAGGGACCGGCGAGGTCGGGGGCGCGAGGTCGGGGGTGGGCGCGAGGTCGCGCCGCGTCGGCGTCGTCGCTGGGGCGACCGGCGCAGGAGTGACCGCCAGGGCAGGGCCGGACGTGCCCGCCCCGAAGTCGTGGCGGCAGACCTCGCAGAAGCGGGCCGACCCGGCGCGTGATGTGCCGCAGTCTGGGCAGGCGGCCCCCCCCGCCCCCAATGCTGGGGGAGCCGGATAAGGAACGGCTTCCCCTTTTCCCCCCCCAGCATTGGGGGCGGGGGGGGTTCCGGCGATCTTCGCGCCGCAGACCGAGCAATAATCGGGGTCGTCCGACTGATGGGTCGGGTCTTTCGGGCAGGGGTAGGTCATTTCAAGCATCTCCCACGGGCCGACGTCCGGCGCGCGCCGTCCGTGTGGAACCCAGGTCCAGGTCCATCTCGTCGGCCTTGTTCACTTTGGACTTCAAGCGGACCGTGCCGCCGTCGGCGTCCACGATGTCCACCACTTTGGACAGGCGGCGCGTCGTGTCCTCGTTGCCGGATTCGTGCGCGAGCTTCGCCGCCCGTCCCAGCATTTTGGTGGCCGTGTCCACGTCCCCGCGCGCATTCGCTTCCAGTCCCGTCTGGATGGCTTCGGCGAGTTCCTCCTGGCCGGTGTAGTGGGCGACCTGGGAATTGATGCGGGCCGAAAGCGCCTCGTCGTCGGTCCAGGTGGCGACGATGGGGGCGCCCGTCACTTTGATCTCCGCGCCGGGTGGGCCGTGGACGATTGAAGCGCGGCAGCCGAGCATCTCGTCGCCGACGTCGCCCGCCGTCAGTTCGATGGCGACGTAGTAGTCGCGCGACTCGCCCCCCCACGCCCCAGTCGGGTAGTCGCGCGTCTGGCCGTCCACCTGGGCGAAGCGGTCGGTCAAAACGGCGATTTCGGGACTCATCTGCTTGCAGGCGATAATGTGCGCGCTCTTGGGGGTCCACAGCCGCAGGCGGACATCGCCAACCGCCCGGCCCAAGGCCCCCTGGATGGCGGCGCGGAAGTCCTCCTCCATACCCGCCGGCTCGGCGATGATGCGGGCCGTGCCGAGCAGGCGGTCGGCGATCACGCGGAGCTGGTGCGGCTGCCAGTCCGTCCCGACGCCCCGGCAGTCGCACTGGAAGACGCCTTCACACTTTTGCAGCGCGGCCTGAAGCGGCTGTTCGTCCTCCTGGTCGTTCTTGCCGTCGGTGAGGAACAGGGCATAGCGAATGGCGTCGGGCTTCTTTGAGAACTCTTCCAAAGCCATGTTCAGCCCGAGCGACATGTCGGTCCTCCCGCGCGCTTCGAGCCGCCGCACCTGGGCGCCGGCAGCGGCCTTGTTGGCCGCCGTCGCCTGGGCCAGCCCGAAGACGCGGGTCGGGTAGTTGGAGAAGGCGACCACGAAGAAGAAGGCGCTCTCGTCCAGCAGCTCGATGGCCTTGCGCGTGGCCTGCTTGACGGCGACGATGCGGTCTCCCTCCATCGAGCCGGAGACGTCCAGGATCAGCCCGACGACGCCCCCCGCGGGCGCGGCCATGGCCCCGGCCTGCCCGTCGCCCGAGGCGGTGACCGTGACGATGGCGTCAGTGCGGCTGGTGCCGGCGGGCAAGTAGGGCCTTGCCTTCACAGACGCAGTGGCGCGCAGCAGATGTTCATGATCCAGGTGCTGGCTTCGGTGTTGGCCCCGGCCAGCACTCAAGCTGCAGCGCGATGTGCGCCGTGGAGTTGCTCGCCCCTGACGCGATCGCGCTGCGCATCGCCATCGTGCGCGGCCAGCGCGTGCTGCTGGTCGCCGACCTGGCCGCGCTCTACGACGTGCCGACCAAGCGCTTCAATGAGGCTGTCAAGCGCAACCTGACCAGGTTCCCGGCAGACTTCATGCTCCAGCTTTCCGTCGACGAGTGGGCGGCTTTAAGGTCGCAATTTGCGACCTTGAACGCGACGGTGCCAGGTACGGGGCGCGGCCAGCACCGCAAGTACCTGCCCTAGGCCTTCACCGAGCACGGCGCGATCATGGCCGCCACCATCTTGAGCAGCCCGCGCGCCATCGAGGTGTCGGTGTACGTGGTGCGCGCTTTCGTTCGCATGCGCGAGCTGGCCGCCACACACGCCGACCTGGCCAAGCGGCTGGCCGAGCTCGAAGACAAGACCGAAGCGCTGGCCATGAGCCAAGATACCTTCAGCCGCAACACGCGCAA
>JANOOM010000744.1:0-6590 GCA_031421335.1 Armatimonadota bacterium | reverse complement strand
GAGCGTGTGCCTTACGACCATCCTGATTATACCCGAAAGGGCTTACTTTACCCTGAAAGGACAAGGAGCAGAGCCTTCGGCAGACAGGAAGCAATTCCTCTGCCGCCTAAAGGCAAGCAGTCTCCTTGCTTGATTTTATGAAGATCGGTATTAACCGCTGGACCATGCCGCCCGAGTGGAGCCTCGCCGAGTGCTTCCAGGCTGCCAAAGAGGCTGGGTTTGACAGCATCGAGGTCAACATCGCCGAAGAAGGCGAGCTGACCCTGACTACCGAAGAAGCCGAAGTGCGGGCCATCGCAGGCAGCGCGCGGGAAGCCGGCATCACGCTTTCCAGCCTGTCCAACGGGCTGGGCTGGCTTTACCCACTGACGGCAAACGACCCTGCCGTGCGCCGGCAGGGCCTGGAAGTGATGCGCGCTGCCTTGCGGACCGCCCGATGGCTGGACGTGGACACCGCCTTGTGCGTGCCGGGCACCGTCAGCGCGGACGTGCGGTATGACGTCGCCTACGAGCGGGCGCAGGCCGCCCTGCGCGAACTTGCGCCCGAGGCTGAAGCACTGGGGGTGTTCATCGGCGTGGAGAACGTCTGGAACAAGTTCCTGCTGTCGCCGCTCGAAATGGCGCACTTCGTGGACGAGATAGACAGTGCCTATGTCGGTGTCTACTTCGACGCCGGGAACGTCCTCGCCTACGGCTACCCGCAGCACTGGATCGAGATCCTGGGGCCGCGCATTAAGAAGGTCCATGTGAAAGACTTTCAAATCGCCGTCGGCAATCTTCAAGGCTTCGCCAACCCCTTGCAAGGCGACGTGCCGTGGGCCGCCGTCCGCACTGCCCTGGACGGCATCGGCTACAGCGGCTTCGTCACGGCAGAGGTCAGCGGCTACCCCGCCGCCCCCACCCTGGGCCTGCGGCACATCGCCGAAGCCCTGCGCCAGTTCTTCAAGTAGTACCGAGACATTTTGTTTCTAAAACAGTAGACAAATACTTGCAAATCTGCCATACTGGACTCGCCTGTGCTTCAAGGAGGGTCCCGTACCATGTTCCAGCCCACTTCCAGTTTCCAGCCTGTTCCCCCGCTCCCTCACTCCCCGGCAGAGGCCCTGCCACCCGAGGCGCTGCAAGCGCTCGACGCCCTGTTCGGGGAGGGCCGTGTCGTCGCCCACCGCCCCTGCTTCGGGCGGCTTTTCGGCGGCGCGGCCTGCGGGGTCCTCCTGTCCCAGTTCTGGTTCTGGGCCGGGACGCCTGGCGTGCGCGCGCGACCGGACGGCTGGTTCTGGAAGCCCCAGCGTGAGATCACTGCGGAGACCGGGCTGTCGCGCGCCGAGACCGAGACCGCCCGGCGGCGGCTGTGCGCGCAGGGCGTTCTGGAAGAAAAGCGCTGCGGCATCCCCGCCGTCATGCACTTCCGGGTGGACCTGAATGTCGTCATGCGAGTCGTCTGGCGGCACCTCCAGGCACAGAATGCCGCCAACAAGTGTGCCGAAGCGGCGCGCACTGCTTTGCGGGAAACACGAACACTTGTTCGCGGCAATGTCGCAAGCAAGTTTGCGGGGATCGCGCAGACTACTTCAGAGAAGACTTCAGAGACTCTCTCAGAGAAGACTCAAGAAATAACTCAGACGCGCGCGAGGCCCGTTCTACCTTCGGTTTTTGCGGACAGGAGCGCCGGAAGGACCGCGTTTCCGGATGGGGGAACATTGCGCGAGGTGCGCGTCACGGCGCCGGCGGTCCTGGGGGCGGTGGTGCGGGCGGCGGCGGCGATCGGCACGGCGCAGCAGGCCGTGAACTTCAGCGGCTTGGCGCGGCTCAAGGCAGCCATGGTTTCGGCCTCACAGGCGGCGCCTCGGCCCACGTCGGCGGCAGGCCGCGCGCCGCCCGCCGCAGCGGGCTGATCACCTGCTTGCCGCCCGAACCCGGCTCCGATTTCTTGCGATGCACGGCGGCCGCGGCGGTCGGCGGGGACGGTATCCGCCCCTCAGCGGATCGTGACCCACTGCCCAGCCGCACGATTGGGGAAGCGCAGCAGCAATGTCCGTGTGGCCGCATCCCATTCCTGGGCGCCGGGCGGCAGCGGCGCGTCGTCCAGCAGGACGGTCTTGGGCGCGGCGCCCAGGCGCAGCCGGACGACGGCCTCGGTCTTGTCCGGCCCCGTGCTGTGGAACCGGAAGCCCCCGCCGGGGAGACGCCTGGCCCCGCGCGTCTTGCAGGCTGCGGCCAGGAGAACAGGGCCGCCTGGCGGGACCCGGTCCAAGTCCAGCAGGAGTGCCCTGCTGCCGGGGGAAAGGGCAAGGGTGTTCAGGACCGGCAGCTTCGCGTCGAAGAGGTCCACGAAGTGGCCGGTCAGCGTGCGCGGCGCGTCCGGAAGCGACTCGTCTAGGCCGGCGGCGACGACATAAGGCCCCCGGCGCAGGACCAAGAAATTGGTCTCTCGGTATGGGAGCCGCGCGGCCCGGCAGGCGCTCTGGACCAGGCCCCGGACGTGGTCGGCCCCATCCGGGCGATAGGTCAACGCGGCTGGGCTGGCGTCATCATAGATGAGCGTGCCATTGCCGACTCGGTGCGTCCCCGGCCTGGTCCCTCCGGCAAGCCCCAATTGAGCGAACAGGCTTTCGCGCGGTGTCGCGTAGTGATTAGGGGCCGTGTTCCACCAGGCCCGGACGCGGTTGAAGGCGTCCTTGTCATCGTCCATAAACACCAGGACGCCGCCGCCCTTGACCCAGGCCGCCAGCGCAGCGCTGTCCTCGGCGGTCGGCGGCTTCATGCCCTCATAGGTCATCAGCAGGACCTTGTAGGGTTTAAGCGCGCCGGGCAGGATTGCATTCTCCATCTGCACCGGCTCGACCGGCAGGCCGCGCTTCAGCAGCGGCATCGCCAGGCCGTAGAAGGAACCCAGGTGCGGGTCGGACGGCGACGGTCCGCCGCGCTGAAACATCATCGTGTCCGCGACCACCACGCCGACCCCTCGCGTTCCGCAGTCCCACTCCGTCTTGGGCTGCTTCATATCGTTAAGGGCGTTAATGACCGTCATCAGCTCGGTGCCGTAGGCGGCGGGCAATGCTTCCTTCTCGACCGCCACACCCGCCTTGCGCTCCGCGCGGTCGAGGGTCGGGTACGCACCGTGGAAGATGCGCTCCGGCCAGGGCATGACCTCGAAGCGCCACACCTGCGGCCACAGCAGCGAAGCGGTCAGGGTGCTTTCCCAGTTCGCCCGGTAGTTGCGCCACGAATAGTCCGGGTTGTCTTCAATGGGATCGTTCAGGAACCAGACGGAGGCGCCGCTCGCCCGCACGACATTCATCATGGCCCCGTATTCCAGGAAGGCGGTTTCAAAAGTGCGCTCTTTTTGGCGCCCCTGATAGACGTTCGGCTCGCGCGCCGTGCCGGTCCACACCTGGGCGATGAAGCCGTCCGCGCCCACTTTCAGCAGGCTCGACTCGGGGCTGACGATGGACCAGTGGGCGTAGTTGATCAAGCTGTGCGTGGGGACATAGCACTTGGCGTGCGTCCCGTGCTCCAGATTGTAAGCCTTCACGAAGTCAAAGATCTGGGTCAGCGCCCGCCCGTAAAGGAAATACTTGAGCTGGGACGCCCGGTACTGGGCGTCGGGGGAGGAATCCGGGGGCACCCATTCCTCATGGTAAAAAGCCTTCCACTCGCGCCGGAAGCCCAGGCTCCAGCCCGCCCGCACCCAGAACTCCGGCTCCTCCAGATGGATGCCTTGCGCCCCGGCATCGAGCGCGCGCTTGACGCCGAGGGACAGAAACCGACCGTAGCTCTCGCCCGGCGACATATAGTAAACGTCGCCGCCGTGCGAGAGCTTGTGCCCATTGCTCTCCGTCTGCGCCTCGTCCTCATGGTTGATGCCGTCGAAGCGCCCGTACAGATAGTCCTGGTACTCCCCCCAGGACACGCCGGTCATGACATGGACCCGGTAACCCTGTGCCTTCCACCCCGCGATGCGCTCGGCGAGGCCGGGGCCGATCCCGTAGCACATGGCGACGTCCGACCCGAGCTGCAAACCTGGGTCCCAGGGGGCGCCGGTCTGGAACGACGTCCGCTCCAGAGCCTGCTTCGGGTCGGCAGGCCGGGCTTCCGTCTTCGCCGCGGCATCTGTTTTTGCCATTCCATCATCTCCATACACCGCCGCCGCACACAGCAGCAGCAGCGACGCGCCCAAACCACTCCACAAGCGCGGGCGGCATCCGGCGCCGCCGAAAAACGCAATTTTCATGGTCCCTACCCCCTTTACCGTCCACCCAGGCCTGTGAACGAAACGCCCTCGATAAAGTAGCGCTGCGTGAAGAAGAACAAGACGATGACGGGCAGGACGACCAGTGTGGTCGCCGCCATCAGCAGGCCAGGCTCGCCGCCATGGGCGGCATTGTAGAGCTGGAGCACATACGAGAGCGGCATCTTTTCAGGCGACGAGATGTAGATCAGAGGCCCCAAAAAGTCCTTCCAGGCCCCCAGAAAGGTCATGATCGTGACGGCGGCCAGGGCCGGCTTGACGAGGGGCATCATGACGCGCCACCAGGTCGTGAACGGGCCGCAGCCGTCTATCTTCGCCGCGTCTTCCAGCTCCTGCGGGATACCCATGAAGAACTGGCGCAGCAGGAACACGCTGAAGGCCGACGCGAAGAACGATGGCACCCACAGGGGCAGCAGGGTGTCTATCCAGTGGAGCTGCCGGAAGATCAGAAAGCGCGGCATCATCGTCACGGCGTCCGGCAGCATCATTGTCGCCAAGAGGACGCCGAACAGCCAGTCCTTGCCGGGCCAGCGCATCCGGGCGAACCCATAGGCGACGAAGCTCGACGACAGCACGGTGCCGACGACGGACATGACGGCGATGACGAGCGTGTTCCCCAGGTTCAGCAGCCCGTAGCCGCTGCCGGGCGGCAGGAACTTGAGGGCGTCCGGGTAGTTACGCCACAAGACCGGGTGCGGTATCCAGACCGGCGGATAGATGGCGATCTCGGCGTCGGTCTTGAGGGACGTCACGACCAGCCAGACGAATGGTACCAGGAACAGGGCCGACCCGGACAGCAGGGCGAGGTGCAGAAATGTCAGCTTCGTTTCCCGCTCCGGCAGCAGGGCCGCGTGGGGAGCGAGGGCGCGCGTCAGCCCCAGCGTCCCACCCACCAGCAGCAGGGCCGCCAGTGCGAGCCGCAGGCCGGGCGCGATGAAGACGGCGGCCACGACGACGAGAAACGGCAGCGCGAGCAGGCCCGCCGAAAGCGGCTTCTCGCGCCGCCGCAGAGCGCGCAAGCCATTCGCCGCCCAGAAGGCCAGGCCGGCATAGCCGAGCACGATGGAAAGGAGCCAGAAAAGTGGGTTATTCGGCATCTTATTTGCCCTCCGTTTCGTAATGCACCCAGCGCGGGGCCATCTTGAGCTGGCCGAGTGTCAATCCGAGGATCAAGATGAACAGCAGCCAGGCCAGGGCGGAAGCGTAGCCCATCTTGAAATACTGGAAGGCGTTGTTGAACAGGTACACGACCGGCATCAGCAGGCTGTCGTCCGGCCCGGTGCTGCTGCCCCCACTCGTGCCGCCTAAAATGTAGGCGGTCTCGAAGGTCTGCAAGGCGCCGATGGTCCCCATGATCAGATTGAAAAAGATGTAGGGCGAAAGCATCGGCAGCGTGACGTGGCGGAACTGCGACCACCAGCCCGCGCCGTCCAGCGAGGCCGCCTCGTAGAGTGTCGGCGAGATGGACTGGAGGCCGGCCAGCCACAAGATCATGCCTCCGCCCGCCCCCCACAGCCCCATGAAGATGAGGCCGGGCTTGGCCCAGGCCGGCACCGAAAGCCACCCCGGCGGCGGCATGCCGAACCAGTGCGAGATCGTCGCCTGCCAGGCGGCGTTCACCAGGCCCCGGTTCGCGTCGGAGTTCAGGATAAACGCCCACAGCACCGAAGTCGCCGCGACCGGCACGATGCTGGGCACATAAAAGAAGGTCCGGTACCACTGCTGGCCGCGCAGCTTGGTGTTCAGCAGCAAGGCCATCGTCAGGCTGGTGATCATGCCCAGCGGGATGCCCACGGCGGCCAAATACGCCGCGTTTCCCAGGCTCTTCAGGACCAGCGGGCGGTCCTGGGTCACCAGGGTCTGGAAGTTGGAAGCCCCTGCCCAGCGCGGCGCGTGCAGGACGTCATAATCGCAGAAGGAGAGCACCAGGGAGGCCAGGATCGGCCCCAGGGTGAAGATGACGAAGCCGAAGACCCAGGGCAGGATAAACAGGAAGCCGGCCCGCGCTTCCGCCCGGCTCGACTCTTGGCGCTTGCTCATCCAGCGCGCCGTGCCGATGCCGAGGGCGGCGAAGCCGGCCAGGACGATCAGCCCGACGACGACCGCGACCGGGCCGGAAGCAAGTAGCGGGTGCGTCTCGCGGCCGTAAACGCCGTCCATCTCTCTTTGCTCGGCAACCTGCCCGGCCTCGAGCGACTGCTGCGGCGTCTGCGAGTGCCGCAGGGCACGGTCCACGGCGCGCACCTGCTCGTCCCACAAGCGCTGGCCGACGAAGGTGACGGGCCGGAACCGGGTCTGTGGCAGGAGATCCGTGCTGACCGTCTTCGCCCGGATGTAC
>JANOOM010000743.1:0-2814 GCA_031421335.1 Armatimonadota bacterium | reverse complement strand
GGAAAGCTCGCTGGAAGCGCGCGGTTCGGCAGCGCGGAACCGCACGCCCCGCCCGCTTGCGCCCCGCCCCCAATTCCCAGTATAATAAGGGCGTGACTCCCTTCCTCGCTGACCCGAACCCCGCCGACACACCCCTCACCGACGAGCAGCGCGCCATCGTGGCCCATGACGGCGGGCCGGCCCTCGTCTTTGCCGTGGCCGGGGCGGGTAAGACCACGGCCATGACATACCGCATCGAACGGCTCGTGCGCGAAAACGTCTTCCCCGCCCGCGCCATCCTCGCCACTTCCTTCAGCAAGGCTTCTGTCCAGGACATCAAGGTCGCCCTCACCCGCTGGCCGCACTGCGCCCCCGTGCAGGTGCAGACGCTGCACGCGGTCGGCTGGGGGCTGCTGCGGCTGGCGCAGCGGGCCGGGCACCTGCCCGAGCTGAACCTGTCGTCTGAGGAAGACAGCTCCGAATCTCAGCTTCTGGGCCGGGTCCTGTCGCGCGCCTGGCGCGAGAAGGTTTCCTATGCACTCGAGCTGGACGACCTGGACCGGCAGGACTTCCTCACTTACGTCGGCGTGATGAAGGCCAACCTGTGGTATGCCGATTTAGAAGCCGCGAGCCTGCCGCCTGCCGCCCGCACCCAAGCGGCCCAGGCGCCCGCGCCGCCCGGCTTCCCCTGGTACCGGGACTTGTACGGTCTGTACGAGCGGATCCGCACTTCCGAGCGCGTCCTGACCTTCGACGACATGCTGCTGTCTGGGTGGGAGGCTCTGCACCGCTTCCCCGACGTGCTGGCCGAGGCCCGGCGGCGCTTCCGGTGCGTGCTGGTGGACGAGTTCCAAGACGTCAACCGCGTCCAGTCCGAGATGCTGGACCTTTTGACCGCCCCGGACCGCAACTACATGGGGATCGGGGACGACGATCAGACCATCTACGAGTGGCGCGGGGCCGACCCGGGTTTGATCCTCTCGTTCGCCCAGCGCTACGGTGCGGCCCGCTACTTTATCCGCGACAACTTCCGGTCGCACGCCGCGCCGCTCGCCCTGGCGAACCGCGTCATCGAGCGCAACGTGAAGCGCGAGCCGAAGCGCCTGTCGCTGACGCGCGGCTTCGGCGGCGACGTTCAGGTCCACACCGAAGACTCGCCGGAGGCGCAGGGGCGGCACGTCGCGAAGATCATTCAGGAGGCGCTGGCATCAGGGCAGGAGGCGGGCAAAATCGCCGTCCTCGTCCGCTTGTACGCCCAGACCCCCTACTTGGAGCAGGGGCTTTTAGAAGCCGAAGTGCCGTACCGGGTCGTCGGCAGCAGCCCGTTCTACGCCCGGCCCGAGGTCCTGACCCTGCTGGACTATCTGCGCCTGGCCCAGCGCGAGCGCGGGGCGGTCGTGCCGGACTGGGAAATGCGCTGGGCCCGGATCAGCAACAAGCCCACCCGCTACCTGTCGCGCGTCGCTTCGGAGGCCATCGCCTCGTCCGTCAAGCGCGGCGCTTCTTTCGCCGAAGCGCTGGCCGAAGCGGCGAAAAGCGCTTCCGACCACCTGGGGTCGCGCCTGCTGGACCTGGCCGACACCCTGACCTGGCTGGCCGGGGCGCTCGATACTTTGCCCGCCGGGACCGCCCTGACTCTGCTCGACCACAAGATCGGCTACGCCGACTATCTGCGCCGGTCGAGCGGCTTTCCAGAAACGGGGGCCGCGCGGGCGGCCAGCGTCGAGGCGTTCCTCCGCTACGCCCAGGGCAAGCCCACGGCATCCGCCCTGCTCGCGCATCTGGACGACCTGGCGGCGCGCGGCGTCGGCCAGAACCGGGCGGCGGGCGCGGACTCGGTCTCTCTGCTGACGGTCTTCCGGGCCAAGGGCCTACAGTGGCCGGTCGTCTTCGTCCCCGACTGCAACCAGGGCATCCTGCCCTACGGCGGCCCGGACGAAATCGAGGAAGAGCGCCGCTTGTTCTACGTCGCCCTGACCCGCACCCAGTCGTGCCTGCACCTGCACATGGTCCGCACCGAGCCGCCCTCCCAGTTCCTGGTCGAAGCCGACTGGCGGCAGACCTTAGAGGCCGTGCGCCAGGTCCATTCGCTGATTGCCGCCGAGCCGTCCGCGTGGCAGACCAGCGACGTGCTGGCCCTCGCCCGCCACACGCCCGCCCTAGGCCTGGAGCGCTACTTCACCACCTGGTGGGACGCCCCGCCCGAGCGCATCCAGGCCGCCGCCGCCCACGTCCACGCCCTGCTCGACGCCGCCGACCGCCAGAACCTTTCCGGGCCACTGGGCCTGACATCGGCCCACCGGGTCGCCTGGTCGGTCCTCGCCCCTGCTCCCCCACCCGACCCGGACCTCTTCCCGGACCTCGCCGACCACGCCCCCAAAGCGCCCGAACCTTCTGCCAGCCCGACGCGCACCCTCTTCCGCCCCGGCGGCGTCCACGTCGGCGGCCAGGTCCACCACCCCCAGCACGGCGTCGGGGTCGTCCTCGCCGTTCGAGGCGACCGCCTCAGCCCGCGCCTGGAGATCCAGTTCGCGCGGGGCAAGCCGGTCGTGCTGCCGGCAAAGTTCGTGGAGATGGTGGGGGCGTAGGTCTCCCAATAAAGATTGCTGATCGTGAGTAGTTGCTCAAAATCAGTTTCAAACATTTTGAGAGAGGTTTTGAGCAGTATCACTCCCATCTCACTTCGCTTCAACGGCGTGAATAGTTTAACCTAATTTTGATTGGCTACTCATCATGACGTCAATGCATTCCGCCAATAATTTAGCAACTGCTGTTACGCAAGCCTGACACGCTGCCCGAACGAGTGGTTGAAAACCACTCGCTAGGAACGGTGTC
>JANOOM010000742.1:0-4281 GCA_031421335.1 Armatimonadota bacterium | reverse complement strand
GGCGACCCTCCCGAAACGGGAATGTGAAGAGGCTGGACTGACGGCGCGCTCTGGACCGCTCCATCCGAAACTCCTTACCTTCCCGTTTCGGGAGGGTCGCCGCTCGCGGCGGGGTGGGTTCCTAAGTGCCTTCCAGTCGGACCACCGACATGAAAACGCCCTGACCTCTCCGTAAGAGGCTGGGGCGTTCGCGCCGTGTGCCGGCTCGTTACTCCGCGCGCCGGTCCACGATGATTGTGTCGCCGTCGCATGTAACGTTGTCCACGCCCAGCGCTTCCATCTCGGCGTCCTTATTGATCTCCTGCTGGCAGGCGTCCCGCATCGCTTCCAGGTGCGCGGGCGGGATGGCGTTCTCCAGCACGAAGTAGCCTTCGTCCCGATACTGCTGCTTCTGAGTGTCCGTGATGACGAGGTGGGCGGGGGGTTCTAAAACGGCCATGAATGTTCTCCTTGCGATGGGTGCTCGAATGTGCTATCATTATGATGCGCGCCTGGCGCGAAGTCTTCTCGTAATCAGGCGATATGTTATCATTTCCTGCCGCCCCTGCCGACCTCCACCTCGCAAGCGCCTGTGACGGGCGCCTGAGCCGCCTGTTTCATCGCCAGACCGGGGTCGCCCTGGTGGCCTTCCGCAACCGGCAGCGCGTCCAGAGGTTCCTGCGGTTGTACGGGCCGGGCGGTGTCCGTGTCGGAAGCCGCGCTGGACGCCGGTTTCGGGAGCTACCCGCAGTTCTACCGTGTCTTCAAGGACCAGATGGGGTGCAGCCCCACCGAACACCGGCAGCAGATGCGGGGAGAAGGGGAAGAATGAAGAACTGCCATTACGCGCCTGTGCCACGGGTTGAAATCCAAGGTACCGGAGCTCCCACTGTCCAAGGGACAGAAGAAGGGAGCGGTTCGGCCGCTCTGCACCTTCCTTGTCTTGCGTCCCCTGGACGCTGGGCTTTTCGGTGCCTCACCCCACGAAAGCCTGGGTTTCAACCCGTGGCCGGCGTCGTCCTGCTCCTCAGCGCCTTCGCTCCGCACGCGCAGGCCGCTGCGCTCGCGCCGGCCCCATCCGGCGTCGCCGTTTCCGTGGACGAGGCGACCGGGGCCTATAAAGTCGCTGCCCACGACCCGGCCTGGACCTTCGTGGGGACGGTCGGCGCGCGGCTCTCGGACGTCTCCGAGGCGCGCGGCCGGGACCGCGTGGGCGCGTACCAGGAGATTTCTTTCCGGTGGCCGGGGAACATCCCCTATGGGGGCGCGATCCGGCGCTACCAGAACAAGCCCATCGTGCTGTTCTCGCTGACCGCGCGCCGCCCCGCCGCGCGCCTCATGGCAGAGTTCCCACGCTTCACAAGCTTCCCCCAAAACCTGCACCCGATGAGCTACGAGGACAGCGCGTTCAGCCCGCATACCTTCCGGCTGGCCCACAACGCGACGCCCTGGGTGCTGTTTGATGACCGGGCGCACACGGCCATTTTGTCCGCCGCCTCGGACTTCATCGTCTCGCAGATGCATGGCGACGGGAAAGCAGATCTGACCAGCGGCCTGAATCCGGAACTCGCGAACATCCCCAGCGGCTTCACCCACAAGAGCCTGCTCGTCGTCGGCGGCGGCATCGGGCAGACGATGCAGGCATGGGGGCAGGCGCTGACGGATATCAGCGGCAAGACGCGGCCCTCGAACGAGGCTGACTTGGTCCTCAGATACTTCGGGTACTGGACGGACAACGGCGCGACCTACTACTACAACTACGACCCCGCAGAAGGCTATGCTGGGACGATGCTGGCGGTCCGGCGGCGCTACCAGCAGGAGGGCATTCCCATCCGATATCTTCAGCTCGATAGCTGGTGGTATCAGAAGACGCGCACGTCCCCGGCGGGCAAAGAAGAAGGCCCCAAGAACGCCCGCCTGCCCAAAGGCACCTGGAACGCCTACGGCGGGACACTGGACTACTCGGCCTCACCCGCGTTGTTCCCGTCGGGGCTGACCGCGTTTCAGCGTCAGCTCGGCCTGCCCCTGGTCGTCCACGCCCGCTGGATAGACCCGGCCAGCCCCTACCACAAGAGCTACCGGTTTTCTGGGATCGCGCCGACCGACCCGCGCTGGTGGGACGACCGGGCCGCGTATCTCGCGGGCGGCGGCGTGGCCTGCTATGAGCAGGACTGGCTGAGTGAGATCTACCCGCACTCTCCTGAGATGGCCCGCAGCCTCGCTCCCGGCGCGCTCTTCGCCGACAACATGGCGCGCGCCACGCGGGGACACGGGCAGACGATGCAGTATTGCATGGCGACCCCGCGCTTCTTCCTGCAAGGGGCGAAATACAGCAACCTGACGACGATCCGCACCAGTGGCGATCGATTCGAGCGCGGCAAGTGGAACGATTTCATCTACACGTCGCAGCTCGCCCAAGCCCTGGGCCTCTGGCCCTGGGCGGACGTATTCATGAGCGGGGAGACCGATAACCTTCTGCTCGCAACACTCTCCGCCGGACCGGTCGGGACGGGCGACGGGCTGGGGCGCGAATCGCGCGCCAACATTTTGCTGGCAGCGCGCGGCGACGGCGTCCTGGTCAAGCCCGACGTGCCGCTGATGCCAACGGATGCCAGCATCTTGGCCGATGCGCGCCACGCACACACGCCCCTGGTCGCCGCCACCCGCACCGACCACGCGGCCTACATTTTCGCCTGCACCCGGCCGGGCGACGGGTCCGCCCTGTCGTTCGCGCCGTCCGCTTTGGGGTTCACCGGCCCGGCCTACGTCTATGACTACTTCGCCAGGACCGCCCGCTATTTGGTCGCGGGTGGGATTCATCAGGGCACCTTGGGGCCGGCGGGCCGCGCCTTCTACATTGTCGCCCCCGTGGGCGCCTCGGGCATCGCATTCCTCGGGGACGCCGGAAAGTTCGTCGGCACGGGCCGCTCGCGGATCGCGTTCCTCCAGGACACGCCGGGCCGCCTGACGGCAGCCGTACTGTTCGCGCCGGGCGAGCCGCCTGTCACCCTGCACGGCTACGCGGGCGCGGCCCCCCATGTCTCGGCCTCGGGCGGCACGGCGGGGCCGGTGGCCTATGACCCAGCGACGAGCCACTTTGCGGTCACGATCTCCCCCGCCGCCGGGGCGCCGCTGTCTAACGTGGGAGGCGACCCAGTGCGACGCGTGAAGGTCGTTTTCGGGACGCGCAAATCGGGAAGGGATTAGGGCTGCCCCTGGCGAACATGGCCGCACAGTCTCTCCTCAAAGACGCGAACGAGAAAAGGACAAAGAAATGCCGAAAATCCCTATCGCATTGCAAATGTACACCCTGCGCGACGACTCCGCCCAGGACTTCGCCGGGACCATCAAGAAAGTCGCCGCCATCGGCTATGCCGGCGTCGAGCTTGCCGGGCGGGGCAGCCTGTCCGTGCAGGAGCTGTCCAGCCTGCTCTCGGACAACCACCTGAGCATAGCCGGCAGCCACATCAGCCTGGACGAGCTGGCCGCCGACCTGCCCAAGATCATCCAGGAGAACCTGGCCCTGGGCAACCGCAATATCGTCGTCCCCTATCTGCCCGAAGAGCGTCGCCGGACAGCGGACGACTACAAGAAGGTCGCCGAGGACCTGAACAAATACGGTGAGACCCTGCGCTCGGCCGGCCTTTCCCTGGCCTACCACAACCACGACTTCGAGTTCAAGCTGCTCGACAACGGGCAGATGGGCGAGGACATCATCCTGGAGAACACCGATCCCGCCCTGGTCAAAGCTGAGGTGGACACTTACTGGGTGCTGAAGGCCGGCCACGACCCCGTCGCGTTCATCAAAAAGCACTCGGGCCGCGTGCCGCTCATCCACCTCAAGGACATGGACCCCGCCGACGACTCGTTCGCCCCGGTCGGGACGGGCCGGCTGCCCCTGGACGCCCTGGTCGCCGCCGCCCCCGAGGTCGGCGCCGAGTATTTGATCGTCGAGCAGGACGTCTGCAAAGGCCCGGCCATCGAGGCGGTCACACTCTCTTACAACAACCTCAAGGCGAAGGGGTACGCGTAGAACCCACCCCGGCACAAGTGCCGACCCTCCCGAAACGGGAGGGTGGGCGTGAGGGTTGTTGAGAGGTTTAGTGGGATGAGTGTGGGGCGAGACGGTTAAGGGTGCTCTGCTGCCGTCTCTGTAGTAGGTGCTGTCGGTGCCCTGTCGCCGGTGCCCTGTTAAGTAGTCGTGCAAAAGAAACCTGGGATTTCTTCAGACCTAAGTAGGTTTTGTACGAGTAGCCCAGTCTTTGAGGGATGGGGCAGAATCCCAGGAAACATATGCGTGGG
>JANOOM010000741.1:0-1576 GCA_031421335.1 Armatimonadota bacterium | reverse complement strand
GTAACTCCTGTGACACTTTTGGCAGGGAAGTCCTCATCACCTCATCGGCTTCCACGAGTTGAGGAAACCTCATCTTGTCTATGGCCCGAGCCAAACCAGACATACCACCCAGAGACGCTCTCAGGCAGGCCGCCCCCCTGCCTGGGATATTGTAAGAACGGTACTCTGTTTCCGCTAACACAAACGACACAGAAGCCGCGCCGCTACATGAGACTTCAAGCGATCCGCATAAGGAGGCAACCTCCAGCAGACCTTCTGCTCTCAGCACATAGGTGTTGGGCGCCGTCGAAACGGGGTGCAGCCACCCATGCAGTATGTCATCCAGGAGAACTACGGCTTCGTTTAGCATCGGCTATGTCCAATACAGAATCCGGCCTTGCGCGAAGCGGCTCTTGATCTCAGAAGTGAAGAACGCTTTCAGCGTCTTCATCATGTCGTTGGGATAAACGTACTTGACGCCGCCGAACTTGTTGCGCTTCTCCGAGCGCGTTTCCTCGGTCATGTCCAGGCTCGTCTTCGGGTACCAGCCCTGTAAGACGCCCTTGGAGCCAGGCGTGAAGCGGTGCGTGATCAGCTCGAAAGTGATGTCGGGGGCGAAGCCGACGGCGGCCTGGGCGTCGTCCAGAAGCTGCGCGTAGTGCTGCTCCCAGTCGTCCACCGGGATGATCGGGGCGATGACGAGGCCGATGGGGTAACCGCCGCCACCCTCGGCACGCGGCAGGGCGAGCCGGCGCAGGGCCTGGAGCCGGGCGGCGACGGGCGCGACGCCGCCTTCCAGACGCCGCGCGACGGGGTCGGCGTTGACGGAAGCGCGAGGGCGCGTGTGGCCGTTGTGCGGCAGGTCCAGAAGCGGCTCGACGGCATCGAACTTGGTAGTGTAGCGCAGGTAAGCATGCTCGCGCGTGCCGAACCAGCGGATGGTCTCGGCGAGACTACCCGTGAGATGTTCTAGGGAAAGCGGGTCGGTGTAGCAGGACGCCTCGAAGGTCGTCCCGGCGTCCTCGTTGCGGCCCGCACCGGGCTTTTCATAGTGGACCAGGTTGTCCAGGATGGAGGGCAGATTGGCGAAAGCGCGGATGACCGGCGGCCCGACCAGGCTGCCGGCGAGGTAGCAGTACTGACAGTGGGCAGGGCAGCCTTCGGCCAGGTGGAACTGCCAGTCGGCGGATGGTGGGATAGGCTGGAGCTTCATCGCACCGGGCGCGGCGGCGACGACGGCCAGAGTCCGCTTGGCCTTATTGTAGGTGGCGCGCTCGTCCTCGCCGCGCAGGCCGGTCAGCCGATTCTGCTTGAGGACCTCGACGGGGACGCCGAGCGCTTCAACGCGCTCCTTGATCTGCCGCCCCCAGGCCTGTTCCAGGGCGGCGGGTGTGAACTGCGCCTGCTTGGGCATCCACAGACGGGGCTTGGCGACGACTGACGGGGAGGGCATCGCGGGCGGGTCGAGCTGTAAAAGTGCCATGTCATTCGAACACCTGGGGGGGCTGGGGCGTTCCGAAAGCGGGGGCGCGAAGCGGGGGCGCGAAGCGGGGGCGCGAAGCGGGGGCGCGGTGCGGGGGCGCTAAGGGGCGGCGCG
>JANOOM010000740.1:0-3947 GCA_031421335.1 Armatimonadota bacterium | reverse complement strand
GGAAGGTTTTGAGGCTTTCCACTGTCTGGGCCTGGGGGCATTGTGTGGGTGCTACGCCTCCGGCAAGATCACAACGGGGGAGGAGTTGGGGAGGCAAGAATGGCTGTTGGTCGCGTTCCTGTCTGCTCACAACGCAGAGATCTGCCAGCGGTATTTAGATTTCGCAGCCTGACTTCGTTTTGTCGTTGTCCCTTGGTGCCATGGTACATGATGTGAAAGTCCTTATTGTCGGCGTCGGCGGGACCGGCAGCGCGGCGGCGCGCTCCCTGGCACACGCCGGTCATAGCGTCCTCGCCTTCGAGCAGTTCGAGGTCGGGCACGCTTGGGGCAGCTCGCACGGCGCCTCGCGCATCATCCGCTACACCTACGCCGACGAGGTCTACACCCGCATGATGGGCGCGGCCTACCCTCTGTGGCGCGCACTGCAAGAAGAAGCGGGCGAGGAGCTTCTGGCCCGCACCGGCGGCGTCTTCTTCGGTGATAAGGACGGCCCGGACCTGACGGCGGCGCGGGCCGCGCTCGATCAGAATGGCGTCGCCTACGAGATTCTGGGGGCGGCCGAAGTCCAGAGCCGCTTCCCCGCCCTGCGCTTGACTGAGGTCGAGGCCGCGCTGTATCAGCCCGACATGGGCTTCCTGCGCGCGACCGCCTGCGTCAAGGCGAACGTCCGGCTGGCCCGCGCGGCGGGCGCGGATATCCGAGAGGGCGTGGCCGTCGCTCAAGTGGAGCAGCGGGGCCTGGAGGTCGTCGTCACGACCGAAAGCGGGGAAGAGCACGTCGCCGACCGCGCCCTGGTCACGGCGGGTCCCTGGATGGGCCGGCTCTTTGCTTCCCTGCGCCTGCCCCTGCGCGTCACCCGCCAGCAGATCGTCTACCTCAGGCCCGAAGCGGGGGCGAAACGGGACTTTGAATCGGACCGCCTGCCGGTCTGGATCGACATCAGTGCCAACGTCTACGGCTTCCCGTCCGACGGCCAGGGCGAGGGCGTCAAGCTGGCCTCACACGACAGGGGCGAGTTGACGGACCCGGACGGCCCACGCCGCCCGCCGGACGAGGCTTACGCGGGCCAGATGGCCGACTACGCCGCTTCCCGGTTCGCCGGCCTGACCCGGCACGTCACGCACGCCCAGGCCTGCCTTTACACCAACACCCCCGACGAAGATTTCATTCTCGACTTTGCCCCGGACATGTCCCATGTGTGGCTGGTCAGCGGCTGCTCCGGCCACGGCTTCAAGTTCACCGTCCTGCTCGGCAAGCTGGCCGCCGAGGCCGCGACCGGGGGAACGCTGCCGCCGTATCTGGCCCGCTTCGCCCTGTCACGCTTCGGCCTGTCACGATTTCGGGCCTAATCAGCACTTGACTTAGGCCACCGTCGGGGGCTATACTTTCCTGACGGCCCACGCCCTGGTGGTGGAATGGCAGACACAGGGGACTTAAGGAAATTGGGTCGCGGTCGGGGAAACCCAGCCGTCGCAGCTCCCTAATTCGGGGAACTCTAAACCCTGCGAAACCGCAGGGCAGGACGATCCCGAGCTAGACGCACCGGTGCTGCCGGCGCGTCGAGTGTAGAGACTGTACAGGAGCCGCCTAAACCGGGCGCTTTTTGGGCGGACGGCACGGCGAAGAGACAGTCCAGACCACGAACGGCCTCTGCAAGTGAAGGGGCCGGCCGCGAAAGCGGTAGCGGTAAGTAAAATCCCCCGGGGGCGACCTCATGCGGGTTCGAGTCCCGCCCAGGGTATCAGTGAATGCTACTGAGTATCAGCGCTGGGCCACGGGTTGAAACCCGAGGCACGGAAAAGCCCATCGTCCAGGAGACGTGAGGACGAGGCAAGACCGGAGGGCGGGGGGACCCCTCCCCTGCACGGTCAGGACCTCCGGCCTCCGCATCTTCCGTCCTTTGGACGGTGGGCACTTCGGAGGCTCGGGTTTCAACGCGTGGCTTTTCTCCGCGCGGCCCATGTCCCCCAGGCACAATCCGCGCCGTTCTGGTGTTATAAGAGCATGAGCGGTCCGATATTCCACTGTCCCCTCTGCGAACGCGAGGGGGCATTTCTTGTGCCCTCCAAACACCACCTCGTCCCCAAGTCAAAGGACGGGCGCGTCACGGTGGAGATCTGCGCGGACTGCCACCAGCAGATCCACGCCCTATTCACTCTCCCCGAACTAGAGCGCGAGCACAACACCATCGAGGCCCTGAAGGCGACCGAGCCGATGCGGCGCTGGATCAAGTGGGCGGGCAAGCAAGGCGGGGGCCGCGTCGCGGTCCGCGCCAGCCACGCCAAGAAGAACTGGCACCAGAAGGATAAGATTTATGGCGCAATATGATGTAGACCTCATGGTCATCGGCGGCGGGCCGGGCGGATACCCCGCCGCCATCCACGCGGCCAAGATGGGCGCGAAAGTGGCCTGCATTGACTTCGATAACGCGGGCGGGACCTGCCTCAACTGGGGCTGCATCCCGACCAAGACGCTGATTGGGTCGGTGGCCGCTCTGGAAACCGCCCGGCACGCCGCCGACTTCGGCCTGACCATCACCGGCGAGGTCGGCTACGACTTCGGGGCGGTCATGGCCCGCAAGGACAAGATCGTCAAGACCCTG
The DNA here is from genome assembly GCA_031421335.1 of Armatimonadota bacterium. Classification (GTDB taxonomy): domain Bacteria; phylum Armatimonadota; class Armatimonadia; order Armatimonadales; family Capsulimonadaceae; genus JANXMY01. Next base: position 1,345 of record JANOOM010000740.1, on the reverse strand, counting down.
GTCGGCGGCGTCGAGTTCCTGTTTAAGAAAGCGGGCGTCCGGTTTATCAAGGGCAAGGGCCGACTGATTGACCCGCACACCATTGAAGCGACCTTAGAAGACGGCAAGATCGAGACGGTCACGGCGGCCAATATCATCATCGCCACAGGCAGCGTGCCCAGCCGTGTGCCCATCCCCGGACTGGACGGCGGCGGGGCCGACTCAGACGTCTTCATTGACAACCGCGAAGCCAAGAAGCGCCGCCTGGGCGGCACCCTGGGCACGACCGCCCTGTGGACCTCCAACGAGGCTGTGTCCGCTTTAGAAGTCCCCAAGCGCCTGGCGATCATCGGCGGCGGCGTCATCGGCTGCGAGTTCGCCTACACTTATCGCGGACTAGGGGCCGAGGTGACCGTGGTCGAGTTCCGCCCCAACATCCTGCACGGGCCGCGCGACGCCCCCGCGTTCGACACCGAGATCTCGGGCGAGCTTCAGAAGCTGCTGGTCAAGAGCGGCATCAAGTTCCTGCTATCCTCGAAAGTCGTCGCCGTGGATGTGCCCGGCCGCAAGCTGAAGTACACCGGCGAGAAGGGCGACGGCGAGCTTTCGTTCGACAAGCTGCTGGTCGCCGTGGGCCGCAAGGCATTCGTTGACGGCGTCGGACTGGAAGCGGCCGGCGTCGAGTTCGACGGTCGGGCGGTCTCGACCGACGACTTCATGCGGACCAATGTCCCGCATATCTACGCCATCGGGGACGTGGCCGCCCACGAGCAGCCCTTCCACGGCACCTATGGCGGGGGCCTCGCCCACGTCGCCACCCGCGAGGGGGAAGTCGCCGCTGAGAACGCCCTGGGCCACCACACCAAGATGGACTGGCGCGCGATCCCGAACTGCGTCTACACAGAACCCGAGGTGGCCTGCACGGGCCTGACCGAGCAGCAGGCGCGCGATGCGGGCTATGATGTCAAGGTCGGCAAGTTCAGCTTTAAGTCACTCGGCAAGGCGATGGCGATCAACGAGAACGTCGGCCTGGTCAAGATGGTCACCGACGCCAAGTACGGCGAGATCCTGGGCGTCCACATCGTCGGCCCCCACGCCACGGACTTGATCCACGAGGCGTGCGTCTCGATCAAGCTGGAGTCGACGATTGACGAGCTGATGCACACCATTCACGCCCACCCGACCTTGTCCGAGGCCATCATGGAAGCCGCCCAGGACGTCAAAGGCGAGAGCGTGCATAAGTAGGGGCGAACCTTGTGTTCGCCCTCCTTCTGAGGTGTGTTCGCCCTCCTTCTGAGGTGTGTTCGCCCTCCTTCTGAGGCGTGTTCGCCCTCCTTTTCGTCCGACGGTGAAAGAACAGCCCCCG
>JANOOM010000739.1:0-13497 GCA_031421335.1 Armatimonadota bacterium | reverse complement strand
GGGACCGCGCTGCGGGTTAGGCGAACTGTCGCTGCCTGCCGTTCAGCCGGGGTCGTCCATTATGCCCGGCAAAGTCAACCCGGTCATGTGCGAACAGCTCATGATGGTCTGTGCCCAGGTCATCGGCAACGCCGTCACGGTGACGGTCGCCAACACCCATGGCAATTTGGACCTGAACGTCATGCTTCCTGTGATGGCCCGGAACGTGCTGGAAAGCCTTTCCTTCCTGGCGAACTCAGTGACGGTCTTCACCGACAAGGCCGTCCTGGGCCTGACCGCCAACAGATCACGCGCTGAGAGCCTGGTCGAGTGGTCCATGAGCATGGTGACCAGCCTCGCCCCCGTTATCGGCTATGACAGCGCCGCCAAGATCGCCAAGCGGGCAGTAGACGAAGGCCGAACCGTCCGCGACCTGTGCCTGTCCGAACAGATCCTGCCCGCCGAACAGCTCGCCGACCTGCTGGACGCCCGCAAGATGACCGAACCCGGCGTCGGCGCCGGGGGCGAATAACAAGGAGACCTATTATGCCTGACAACCCCGTGCGCGTGCTGGTTTGGGACGAGGCGCCCGCCCACGCGCCCAAGTCCGTGTACCCGAAGAGCCTCAACGGTGCCATCGCCGACGGCCTCAACGAGCTAGGCGCCGGCAGCATCGTCGCCACGACCGCGAACCTTGAAGACCCCGACCAGGGCATCACCGACGAGGTGCTGGCTGGCATTGACGCCATCCTCTGGTGGGGCCACGCCCGCCACGATGAGGTCACCGACGAGACCGCCGCCAAGGTCATCAAGGCTGTAAGGAGTGGCCTAGGCTTCGTCGCCCTGCACTCCGCCCACTATTCCAAGCCCTTCCGGGGCATCCTCGACTGCACCGGCCACCTCAAGGGCGGCTGGCGCGAGGCACAGAACCCCGCCGACACGGAAGAACTCACCGTCTGCGCGCCCCGGCACCCCATCGCCCAGGGCGTCGAGGATTTCACGCTGCCCGCCGAGGAGATGTACGGCGGCCCGTTCGACGTGCCGTCGCCGCTGACTGTCGTGTTCCAATCTTATTTCCCGTTGGGCGGCGAATACTTCCCCTCCTTCACGGCCACCGTCGGCGAGGGCATTGACCCTGCCTTCACCAGCGGGCCGGGCGGTGGCAAGGGCCAAGGTGAGGGCGTCGGGCGCGTCTTCTACTTCCGGCCCGGCCACGAGACCTACCCCACCTACTTCGACCCGAACGTGCGCCGCGTCCTGCACAACGCTGTTCTCTGGGTCGCGAGGCGCAGCTAGTCATGCCACAATGGAAACACGCGCTCGTCATCGGCGCCTCCTCGGGAATCGGGGAAGCGCTGGCCCGCGCGCTCGCCGCAGACGGCAGCCGCGTCGCCCTCGTCGCCCGCCGCGAGGACCGGCTGCGCGCCCTCGCGCACTCCTTGAACGGCGAGGCCGAGACCGTCCTGGCCTACGCCCATGACGTCACCGACACTCATGCCGTCCCGGCCCTATTCGAGACCATCACACGCGACTTGGGCGGCCTGGACCTCGTCATCTACGCCGCCGGCATCATGCCCGCCGTCGGCCCCGACGAGTACGATACCGCCAAAGACGCAGCCATCATCGCCGCCAATTTCACCGGGGCGGTCGGGTGGCTCAACGAGGCCGCGCGAAGGTTCGAGAAGGCCAAAACGGGAACGATCGTCGGTATTTCCAGCGTCGCCGGCGACCGCGGCCGGCGCGGGAACCCGGTTTATGGTGCGACAAAAGCTGCGCTCAATGCGTACCTGGAATCGCTCCGCAACCGCATCGAGTGGCGCGGCGCCTTCGTCGTGACGATCAAGCCCGGTCCCGTGGACACGCCCATGACGGCCGGCCTGAAGGTGCCCGGCATGATCCCCGTGGACCAGGCCGCCGCCGAGATCCTGCTGGCCGCCAAAGACAAGGTCCGCGTGGCCTATGTTCCAGGCAAGTGGAAGCCGATAATGGCTGTGATCCGCGCCATCCCCGCGCCGATCTTCAAGTACCTGAACATATAGATCAGAGCACCTTAATGACTCAACCGCAAGCAACGACTCTCCCCGCCGACCACTTGGAACGACTGGAAGGGTGGGGCATGGCCTCCGCCGCCATGAGCTATGTCTACCGGCCCACCACGGCCGACGGCATTTGCGCCGTCTTCGAGCAGTCCCGCCGGACCGGCCGGCCCGTCGGCCTGCGCGGCGCGGGCCGCTCCTACGGCGACGCCTCCTTGAACGCTGAGGGCATCAGCCTGGACCTGACGCGCATGAAGCGCATCCTCGCCTGGGACCCGCAGACGGGCCTCATCAGCGTCGAGCCGGGCGTCACCATCCAGCAGCTCTGGCAGTACACCGTCGAAGACGGCTGGTGGCCCAACGTCGTGTCTGGAACCATGTTTCCGACATTGGGTGGGGCGGTTGCCATGAACATCCACGGCAAGAACAACTGGAAGGCCGGGCCGATCGGCGACTGGGTGCAGGAGTTCGAGATCATGACCCCGTCGGGCGAGACCAGGGTCTGCTCGCGCACCCAGAACGCCGACCTGTTTTACGGCGCCATCGGGGGCTTCGGCATGCTCGGCGTCATCACCCGGCTCGACTTGCAGCTCAAGAAGGTCTATTCGGGCCTGCTGAATGTTACGCCCATTGGCCACAGGAATCTCGACCATCTGTTCCAGATCTTTGAAGAGCGCCTGCCCCAGTCGGACTACCTCGTCGGCTGGATAGACTGCTTCGCTTCCGGGGACGCCCTCGGGCGCGGCCAGATCCACCAGGCCAATTACCTCAAACCCGGCGAGGACTCTGCCCCGGCCCAGACACTGCGCGTCGAAAATCAAGAACTGCCCGACAGCCTCTTTGGTGTCGTCCCCAAGTCCATCATGTGGCGCTTCATGCGCCCCTTCGTCAACGACCCCGGCATGAAGGCCATCAACGCCGCCAAGTACCTGAGTGGGATGAAACTCGGTGACGGCAAGGTCCACACGCAGTCGCACGCCGGCTTTGCGTTCCTGCTGGACTACGTCCCGAACTGGAAACACGCCTACAAGCCGGGCGGCCTGATCCAGTACCAGAGCTTCGTCCCTAAGGAGCACGCCCAGGCCGTCTTCTCCGCCCAGCTTAAACTGGCCCAGGACTACGGCGTCGTGCCGTATCTGGGGGTCTTCAAGCGCCACCGCCCCGACGACTTCCTGATGACCCACGCCGTAGACGGCTATTCGCTGGCCCTCGACTTCCCGGTCACCCCCGCCCGATTGGGCGCCCTGATGAGCCTCGCCGCCGAGATGGACAGACTAGTGCTGGACGCCGGGGGCCGCTTCTACTTCGCCAAGGACAGCGCCCTGCACCACTCGGCCCTGGTGGAAGCCCTGGGCGAGGAGCGCGTTGCCAAGTTCATCGCGCTGAAGCGCGAGTGCGACCCGGAGAACCTGCTCCAGACGAACCTCTACCGGCGCCTGTTCCGGCACGTTGAGGCGTGAAAACAACCCCCGCCAAGACCAATGCCGTGCGCCTCCTGGATGAGGCCGATGTTTCTTACCGCCTCGTCCACTACGAAGTAGACGAGGCGGACTTGTCCGCCGAGACAGTCGCCCGTAAGATCGGCCTGCCCGACGCGCAGGTCTTCAAAACACTGGTCGTGCGCGGCGACAAAACCGGCGTCCTGCTCGCCCTCATTGCGGCCGGCACGGAACTCGACCTGAAAGCCTTGGCTGCCGCTTCGGGGAACAAAAGCTGCGGCCTGCTGCCATTGAAAGAGGTCCAGCCCATCACCGGCTACGTGCGCGGCGGCGTTTCCCCTTTGGGCACCAAAAAGCGCCTCCCTGTCTATCTTGACCGGGACGCTTTAGCCCACGATGAAATCAGCCTCAGCGCCGGCGTCCGAGGGACGCAGATATTGCTCGCGCCGGCTGACCTTCTCCACATGACCCAGGCCGTGCCGGGCGATTTCCATCTGTAAGGACAAAGATGCATCAGCGGCCCAACTTGATTTACGTCTTCGCGGACCAACTGCGCTTTCAGTCAATGGGGTACGCGGGTGATGAGAAGGCGGTCACGCCACACATAGACTACTTCGCCGCCGAGGGGGTGAACTTCGTCAACGCCGTGGCCTCGTCCCCCGTCTGCACTGCTTACCGGGCGTCGCTCCTGACCGGCAAGTACACGACGAGTCACGGCATGGTCATTAACGAGCTGCGGATGAACCCCCGCCAGCGCTGCTTCGGCCACGTCCTCACGGGCGCCGGGTATCGGACCGGGTACATCGGCAAGTGGCACCTGTACGCCAATGAACTCGGGCACCATGAGGACCCCCGGAACTCGTTCGTCCCGCGCGGGCCGGACCGGCTGGGCCTCGACGGCGAATGGAAAGCGTACAACTTCCACCACGACAACTATGGCGCGTATTATCACACGGAGACGCCGGAAAAGATCTTCTACGGCGAAGGCGTCTACGAGCCGGACGCACAGACCGACTTCGCCGTAGATTTCCTGCGCCGCGCCTCGGCGCAGCCGGAGCCGTTCGCCCTGTTCCTCTCCTGGGGGCCGCCGCACGACCCCTGGGGGCCGGACAACGTCCCCGCGCGTTTCTGGCGGATGCACGCGGCGACCTCGTTCCCCGACCCGCCCAACTACCGCGCGGAGAATGACGCGCCCTATGCCGATGCCTGGGCAACACTCAGCGCGGGGGAGCGGGCGCAACTGGAGTCATGGCGGCGCGGTTACTACGCGCAGGTGTCCAGCATTGACGAGAGCTTCGGGCGCCTCCTAGCCGCCCTGGATGAGTGCGGGGCGTCGGGCGAGACCCTCGTCGTCTTTACCTCCGACCACGGCGAGATGTTCGGCGCACACGGGCGGCGGGCGAAGAACATCTTTTATGAAGAAGCTTGCCACATCCCGATGCTGATGCGCTGGCCGGGCCGTCTCCCTGCCGGGCGCGTCTCCGACGCCTGCCTCGGGACGGTGGACCTGATGCCGACCCTGCTTTCCCTGCTCGGGCTGCCCTGCCCGGAGGGTGTCCAGGGGATGGACCTCAGTCACTGCGCCCTCGGAACGTCGGGACCGGAGCCGGACGCCGCCTTCCTCCAGATCTGCGGCGCGACGGCGAGCTGGGAAGACGGCCACGAATGGCGCGCTTTGCGTGACAAGCGTTACACTTATGCCGTCTACCGCGTGGACGGGAAGGAACTTCTTTTCGACAATCAGGCCGATCCGTTCCAAACAAACGACTTAAGCCAAGAGCGGCTCTACGCCGCGACACGCGACCGCTTCCGTCAAGCACTTGCCGCCAAGATGGCGGGCCTGAATGATCGCTTCGAGTGCTGCACTTGGTATCGCGATCATTGGACCGACGGCCACCGCAACATCACCCGCTCCGCCACCAATGACTTCATTCGTAGGGTATCATAGACGGAGACAGCGAGGGAAAAACGCCATGATCACAGTTGCCAATCGTATCTACGTCAAGTCCGAATACGCCGAAGCCTTCGAGACCGCCTTCCGCGAGCGCGCCGGCCTCGTGGACGGCATGCCCGGCTTCCTATCCAACACCGTCCTGCGCCCCGTCAACGACGGCGAGCCCTACATCATCCTGACCCTTTGGGACACCCGCCAGCACTTTTTGGACTGGGTCCGCTCTGATGCCTTCCAGAAGGGCCACGCCCAGTCCGGCACGCTGCCCCGCGAGGCTTATCCGCAGCCGAACGTGCTGGAAATGCACGAAGTCGTGTCTGACTCCACCCGCCCCGACATGGCCCCCGAGCCGCACGGCGGGCCGTTCAAAATGCACTGATGGAAAAAAGCCGCTTGTGCTGTATAATACGCCATGAGTGATCCTAAAGTCGAATCCATCCCGAGCACCCGCCGCTTCTGGCCATTTGCGGCTGTGCTTTTAGTCGCCCTCGGCTGGGGCGGTCTCGCGGCTTATCATGCCCCACATCAGCCCCCCTGGCAGAAGAAGCTCGACGAATTTCGGGCTTCGGGGACTGAGGGCGTGGACGAGAAACCAAATCGGCACATGTCCGACATGATAATCCTCAAGAATAGCCTCCAGCGCTCTATCATGCAAGGAAAGCCCACGCGTCTCTCCCCCACACAAGTCCACCAGGCGATCGCCTGCCTGAATGGCCCTGTAGAGGAGCTTTCGCAGAGTGAGGCGCTGGACGTGCTGACCATGGCCCGGCGATCCGGTTCCCTCTCCTCCGCCCAGACTCGCGAGGCGACCGAAGTGTGTCTATCTGTCCTGAGCCGGATACCCCCGCCCTTGGTCCGACTGGAAGGTGCGCGTTTCCTATCGCATTCTAAAGATCCTGCGGACATCGGCGCGCTCCGACACCTGCTGGACGACCCGAATCCAAAGATCCGAGATGCTGCCACGCGGGGTTTGGCAGAAGGACACTGAAGATGATGGGGATGCGGGCACGCTCGGCAGGCCGGGGGCAGTTTTGAACCAAATCAGTGTTGCCGTGATCGGCTTGGGGTTCGGGGAACATTTTGTCCCCATCTATCAGCGTCATCCGGACGTGCATGAGGTCGTCCTTTGTGACCCAGACCCTGAGCGCCTGCGCGAAGTGGGCGACCGCCATGGCGTCCGCCGCCGTTTCGCCTCACTCGACGCCCTGCTGGACGCGCCCGGCGTTGACGCCGCCCACCTGCTCACGCCTCTGCTCCTCCACGCCGCCCAATCTGTGCGCGTCCTCCGGTCCGGGCGGCACTGCGCTTGCGCGGTGACGATGGGCGTTTCGCTCGACGAACTGCGCGCTGTCATCGCCGCCCAGAAGGCAAGCGGCAAGAACTACATGATGATGGAGACCGTTGTCTACTCGCGCGAGTTCCTTTACGTCAAGGACCTCTACGCCCGCGGCGAGCTTGGCGATCTGACCTTTCTGCGCGGCGTCTACTTCCAGGACGTGGAAGGCCGCGACCCTTACTGGCAGTCCGTGCCGCCGATGCACTACGCTACCCACGCCGTCGCGCCTCTGCTCGCCCTGACCGGGACACGCGCCACGCGGGTGCATTGCCTTGGCTCCGGCCTCCTTTCGTCCCACCTGCATCAGCCCGGCGCCAACCCCTTCCGGCTCGAAACGGGCCTTTTCCGTCTGGAAGACCCGTCCCTCGCCGCCGAAGTGACCCGTTCCTGGTTCGAGACCGCCCGCCCTTACATCGAGGGCTTCCACGTCTACGGCACGAAAAAAGGTTTCGAGTGGAGCCACCTGCCCGGCGACAGGCCCTCCCTGTTCACACTGGGCGACGAGCGCACTCCTTATGGCCGCCCTGTAGAAGTGGCCCGCTTGACCCTCCCCGACTACGCCGATCGCCTGCCCCCCGAGATCAGGGAGTTCACACAGTACGAAGCCGACGGCGCCCACGGCGGCTCACACCCGCACCTGGTCCACGAGTTCGTGCGGAGCATCGTGGAAAGTCGCCCCCCGGCCATTGACGCCCTGACCGCTGCCACCTGGACCGCGCCCGGCCTCTGCGCCCACGAGTCCGCCCTGCGTGACGGCGAGGCGGTGACGATCCCCGCGTTCACCGCGCCTGCAGCCTGAAGCGGTGTTAGTCGAGAAACCTGTGCATGATATGAGCGTCCACCAGTCCCATCTCCTGATGCTGGAATGCCTTCGGGATCGTTCCGATGATGCTGAAGCCGAGCGACTCCCACAGCGCCACCGCCCACGTGTTGCAGCTGACGACGAAGTTAAACTGCATTGCCGTGTACTTTGCCGCCTTCGCCTCCGCCAGCGCATAAAGGCCCATGGCCCGGGCGCGCCGCGCCCGGACTGGCTCGGCTTGACCATGAATGCGGCGTTGCAGACGTGCGACCCAAGGCCGGGCTGATTGGGCCGCACAAGAAAAGTCCCGACGACCTTCCCCTGCTCCCGCGCCACATAAGTCGAGACGCCCTCCGGCATCCAGAGCGCGCGTGCCTGCGCTTCGCCCGTGTCGGGCGCGTAGACGTAGGTGTCTCCTCCGGCGACCACAGCCTGGAAAATAAGCCAGAGGGCCTCCCCGTCGTCGGCGGCCGCCCTGCGTATGTAAATCATATTCTTTTTTGTCACCCTTCCCTAACAGGGAGTCGGGTGCAGTTGCGCCAGGGTCGCCGCTTGCGGCGGGGTTAGGTCCGAACGTCTCCATACAGCCACACCGACCGTGTCCGCTCTTTGTAGCCCCTGAGCGCGTCCGCCCAGCTATCCGCCATGTCCTCATAAGAGGCACCCCTCATCAACGCCTCCTGTGCCTGCGCGTTCACCAGCAGCGTCTTCAGCTTCTCGGGCTGCCAACTGTCAGGATAAAGACGCCGCAGTGTGACCGCCAGCGTCAGCCCCACCTGCACTGCGTTCAGCCGGTCCCGGTCGGTGACGATCATCTGCACCGCGCCGCAGACCTCACCGCTGAAGACGCTGGCCCTGGGCGTGAACCAGCAGGGGACGAACCGGACGCCCGGCAGCGCCTCCGCGTTCAGCGCCCGCGCAAGATCGCGCGGGGCGATGTATGGGGCGCCGAAGACCTCAAAGGGCGTGTCCGTGCCGCGCCCGACCGAAACGTTTGTGAACTCCAGCAGGCCCACGCCCGGATACAGCGCCGCCGCCGTGAGCCGCCGCATGTTGGGCGAAGGGTTGGTCCAGACAAGCCCCGCTCTGTCGTACCAGTCGCCGCGCCGCCAGTTCTCGCACGGGATGACTTCCAGCGGGCAGGTCAAGGACTTGTCGGCACGGAGCAGCCGTGCCATCTCGCCCAATGTCAGCCCATGGCGCACCGGAACAGGATGGTAGGCGACGAAGGAGAGTGCGTTGGCATCGGCCAAAGGTCCCTCGGCGGCAGAGCCGATCGGGTTGGGGCGGTCCAGGACGACCACGCGCAGATCGGCCGCGCTCGCCGCCTCCAGGACGTGTCCCAGAGTGCTGAGATAAGTGTAGAACCGGCAGCCGATGTCTTGGATGTCAAAAACGAGTGTGTCCAGCCCGGCCATCTGCTCCGGCGTGGGCCGCGTCCGCGCCCCGAACAGCGACCAGACCGGCAGCCCCGTCTTGTCGTCCCGCCCGTCGGCAACGCTCTCGTCCTGCTCGCCCCGGATGCCGTGTTCCGGCCCGAACAAAGCTTCCAGCGACACGCCAGGCGCCTCGTGCAGAACGTCAATCGTGGCCCGCCCATCCCGCGTCAGGCCCGTATGGTTCGTCACCAGCCCAATGCGGCTGCCATGCAGGGGCCGGAAGCCGTCCCGGAGGAGTACGTCAACGCCTGTGAATACGCCGCCATCAGTGTCGTTCATAAAGAGTGTCCTTTTCGCAGCATCAGGTACAATGGCGTCATGCCATCACCCACCGTCAAAGTTCCGGCGCCCAGATTTCCGACGATCAAACTCAAGCCCCAGCGCCCTGAGCGCCTGCGACACCCCTGGGTCTACGACAACGAGATCGCGACCGGCCCGCCCGACGGCTTCGAGAACGGCGGCGTCGTGCGCGTCGTGGACGCGCGTGGGAAGATGGTCGGCGCGGGCTACCTCAACGCCCACTCCAAGATCGCCGTCCGCTACCTCACCCGCCGGGGCGATGTCCCGGTGGACGTCGCCTTCTGGAAGTCCCGGATCGTCCGCGCGCACGAATACCGGCAGGCGCATTATCTGGAAGCAGACGCCCTGCCCGTCGCCTACCGGCTCGTCCACGGCGAGTCCGACGGCCTGCCGGGGCTGATCGTGGACGTCTACGGCCCCTTCCTTGTCGTGCAGTTCCTGGCCCTCGGCCTGGAACCCTGGCGCGAGGCCATCGTCGGCGCCCTGCAAGATGTTCTGGCCCCGGTCGGCATTTACGAGCGCTCCGACAGCGCCGTGCGCCGCCTGGAAGGGCTGGAAGAGCGCGTCGGCGTTTTGGCCGGTGAGCCGCCCCCGGACGAATTGGCCCTGGACGACGAGGGCATGACCGTCCTCGCGAACCTCAAGACCGGCGCGAAGACGGGCCTGTTCCTCGACCAGCGCTTGAACCAGAAGGCGGCGGCACGGCAGGCGAGGGGGCGGGACGTCTTGAACTGCTTTGCTTACACGGGCTTGTTCGCCCTGCGAGCCGCCCTCGCCGGCGCCAAGAGTGTCACCGACGTCGAGATCAGCCCGGAGTTCGTCGCTCTGAGCGGCCGCCAGTGGGAGCGCAGCGGGATGACCATTCCCCGTACCGATGTGACCGAGAACGTCTTCGATCACCTGCGCGCTCTGGAGGCGAGTTCCTACCGCACAGACATGATCGTCCTGGACCCGCCCGCCTTCACCAAAAACCGAGCGAGCCGCGACGGTGCCATTCGGGGCTACAACGAGATCAACCGCGTCGCCTTGCGTCTTTTGCGGCCCGGTGGCGTTCTGGTCACTTGCTCCTGCTCGCACCACCTGTCCGCGCCGGAGTTCCGCGAGATCGTGGAAGGCGCGGCCCGTGACGCCGGCCGTGTCCTGAAGCTGATCGAGCAGCGCGGCCAGCCGGCCGACCACCCCGTCCTGCTCGACGCGCCCGAGTCGGAGTATTTGAAGTGCTTGATCTTAGCTGCCGAGTAAGGGCGCAAGCGGTGGCAGAGTGGGCAGGGGCCGCGTCGTGGCGTCGTCCAAAGCGATCACCGAGAGCCGCCCTGTGTGGACGTCGTAGATGCAGCCGTTGACCGGAATCCGGGCCGGTATCCAGGGGTGGGACTTGACCCGCTGGATCTGCTGCCGGATGTTGTCTTCGAGGTTCTGGAAGGCGTGAAACTGCTCTGGCGCGATGGTGTCCGTTCCGCGTCGCCGCCGGATGTCCGCGCGGAGGTCCTCGTCGCGGAAGGTTTGCATGCCGCATTCGGTGTGGTTGACGATCAGGACTTCTTCCACCCCGAGCCGGTAGTGGGCGACCAGCAGGGATCGGATGACGTCCTCGGTCACGATGCCGCCCGCGTTGCGGATGATGTAGGCGTCCCCCGGCTTCAGGCCGAATGCCTGCTCCAGGGGGATGCGATAGTCCATGCAGGCGACGATGGCGAGTTTGCGGACGACCGAGGCCGACGCCCGGCTTCGGTCATAAGTCTTGATGAACTCGGAGTTGGTGCGGAGCACATGGTCTAGTACACTCATGCGGGCATTATACCAGGATATTGTCGGAGGAAAAAGCTTGAAGATACTGATTTTGGGCGGCACGGTCTTTGTTGGGCGGCATCTCGTCGAGGCGGCCCAAGCGCGTGGGCATGAGGTGACTTTGTTCAACCGGGGGCGCCAGCCCGACCTGTTCCCAAAGGCCGAGAAGCTGACCGGCGACCGCGACGCGGGCGACCTGGACGCCCTCTCAGGCCGCTCCTGGGACGTCGTCCTGGACACCTGCGGCTACGTCCCACGCGTCGTCCGCCAGTCGGCCCGCCTCCTGTCCGGGTCGGCCTCCCGTTACGTTTTTATCTCGTCCATCTCCGTCTACGCCGACGTCAGCGCATTGGGCGTGGACGAGGACGGGCAGCTCGGGACTCTGGAAGATGAGACGACGGAGGAGATCGTTGGAGACACCTATGGCCCGCTGAAGGTTTTGTGTGAGCGCGAAACACAGGCCGCCTTCCCGGACGGTGCCCTGATCATCCGCCCCGGTTTCATCGTCGGCCCGCACGACCCGACCGACCGGTTCACCTTCTGGCCGCACCGCGTCGCCCTGGGTGGGGACGTACTCGCGCCGGGCGACCCAGGCCAGCCCGTCCAGATCATAGATGCCCGCGACCTGGCCGAATGGACGATCCGCCTGGTGGAGCAGGGTGCGGCCGGGATCTACAACGCCACCGGGCCGGAGTACCCGCTGACCCTGGGAGAGATCCTCCAGACTTGCAAGAGTGTCAGCGACAGCGGCGCCCGGCTCATCTGGGTGCCTGACGAATTCCTGAAAGAGAATCAGGCCGACTCCACCCGCCTTCTGCCCTTCTACATCCCCGCTTCGTCCGGTCAGGCGGGCATCATGGGGGCGAGCATCGCGCAGGCCGTCGCCGCCGGGCTGACCTTCCGCCCGCTGGCCGACACCATCAACGATACTTTGACCTGGGACAACTCCCGGCCCGCCGACATTGCCCGCAAAGTCGGCCTCGGCCCGGAACAGGAGCGCGCCCTGCTGGAAAAATATCGCGAAACTTTATAAGTCCCTGAGTCCGGGGGCATTGTTTTCCTGAGTCCGCCGTGGTACAATAGCGTGCCTATGACCAGCCAGCCCCCCCCAAAGAAGCCAAGCGTCAAGAAGACGCCCGCCCGGAAGACGCCCGACGGCACGCCCGTCAACCAGGTCCTCCTCGGCGACTGTGTCGAAGTGATGAACGCGCTACCGCCCAAGTGCGCCGACCTCGTCTTCGCCGACCCCCCCTACAACATGCAGCTCGGCGGCGACCTATGGCGGCCCAACATGACCAAAGTGGACGCCGTCACCGACCCCTGGGACAAGTTTAAATCCTTCGCCGAGTACGACGCCTTCACGCGCGCCTGGCTGACTGCCTGCCGCCGGGTCCTCAAGGACACCGGTACACTCTGGGTCATCGGAAGCTACCACAATATCTACCGCGTCGGAGCGGTGATGATGGACGCCGGCTACTGGGTGCTGAACGACATCGCTTGGATTAAGGCAAATCCTACGCCGCAGATGAGAGGCACACGCTTCTGTAACGCCCATGAGACCCTGCTGTGGGCCAAGAAGTCAATTGACCAGAAGAAGTACACGTTCCACTACCGGGAGATGAAGGCGGGGAACGACGATAAGCAGATGCGGTCGGACTGGTACATCCCCATCTGCTCCGGCGGGGAGCGGGAAAAGAAAGACGGTAAAAAGGCCCACGCGACCCAGAAGCCCGAAGCCCTGATGCACCGGGTCATCGCCGCGACGACCAACCCAGGCGATCTTGTCCTGGACCCGTTTTGTGGCTCGGGAACGACTGCCGCCGTCGCCAAGCGGCTGGGACGGGACTACATCACTATTGACCGCGAAGAGGTCTATGTCGAGCTTGCCGAAAAGCGGCTGGCGAACATCTCCCCGGCGCTGCTGACGAGCGAGGACGAAAATGGGGTCCTGCTCGGCGGCCCCAAGCCACGCATCCCTTTTGTCAGCCTCATCGAGAGCGGGCAGCTCCCCCTGGACACGGCGCTCCGGCTCAAGGGGACCGATATCGAGGCCGCCCTGCACGCCGACGGCACGGTCACGGCGGGCGGCCATCGTGGCTCCATCCACAAGGTTGCCGCCGCCTGCCTCGGCCTGCCCTCCGCGAACGGCTGGACGGCCTGGCTTTACCAGGACCGCGCGAGCGGCGAGGTCCGGCTGCTGGACGCCCTGAGACCGAGCGCCTAGCTTGCCTCTGTCCGTATCTACATCCGGTTGCCACGCAGCACTTGAAGTAGATCGTCCATGCGGGCACTCGCGACGGCCACGGTCGTATCTGCCGCCCCGTAGTACAAGCGCAGGGTGCCGTCCTGGACCACCGCGCCGGTGGGGAAGACGATGCCCGGTTTCTCGCCGCGCAGCTCGTAAGGCTCCGTCGGTCCGAACACCCA
>JANOOM010000738.1:0-1910 GCA_031421335.1 Armatimonadota bacterium | reverse complement strand
GTGTCATGGGACGGGGGGCGGCTCTTCGCGTTCGCGGAACGCCCGGCGGCGAAGCCGCCTCTCAGCGAGTGACTTCAGTCACTCGGCGCCGCCCCGTCCCCTCTACCGTCCCTTCTTCCCCTTCTTCAACGCCTGCCCCACGACGCGCGCCGCGCTCAGGCCCGAGGCCCCGAAGACCCCCCCACCGGGGTGGGTGCTGGCGCCGGACAGGAACAGGCCCGGCAGGGGCGTCTTGTACTCGGCAAGCTCCGGCAGCGGGCGGAAGGAAAACATCTGGTCCAGGGACATCTCGACGTGCATCACGTTCCCGCCCACCAGCCCCAAGGTCCGCTCCAGATCGAGCGGCGTCTGGATGAAGCGGTTCTCGATGGCCCCGCGCATGTTGGGGGCGTAGGAATACAAAGTCTCGCAGATCGTGTCCGCGACCTCCTCGCGCGCCTCGTCCCAGTCCCGCCCGTCGCGGCGCTTGTAGGGGAAGTATTGCGACCACAACTGGACGATGTGCTTGCCGGGCGGCGCGATCGAGCCGTCCAATGCAGTGAACGTCATGGCGAGGACGGGCGGCTTGCGCGACGGGTAGCCGCCGACGTAGTCGGCGTAAGCGTCCGTCAGGAACTCCGGCGTCGGGCATAGGAGCTGCATCCCCTGATGCACTTGATGGGGCTGCCCGGCCCCGTAGTCGGGCAGGGCGGACGCGGCGCAGCGGACGGTCATGCCGAACCCGTTGCCGACGTTGACGGCCTTCAAGCGGTTTGCTAAATCGGCTGGCACGTCCTCGGGGCGCAGCAGCTTCTGGAACGTCGTCATGACGTGACAGGCGGCGACCACCGCTTGCGCCGTATACGTCTCGCCGCCCGCAATGACGCCCCTTGCCGCGCCGCCTTCCATGACGATCCGCTCGGCGGGCGCGTCTGTTAGGACCGTCCCGCCCAGTGCCTCGAAGGCGCGGCGCAGGGCGACGGTCAGCATCCCCGACCCGCCGCGCGCCCGGAAGGCGCCCGTCTCATGCACCGCCCCCCACCAGGCTGCGAACGGCCCCGTCCCTGGCTCGCTCGGGGCTGGGCCGGACTGCGCGCCCAGCCAGCCCAGAGCGGCGCGCATTTCCGCACTCTCGAAGGTCTCCTCCAGCAGCCGCCCGTAGCCCGAGACGATCATCCGCAGGGCGTCCGCCGTGCTGCGCCCCGGTGAAGGGGCGAAGATGACGTGCCGCCCGAAATTCGCCATCGTCGGCGGCTTTTGGAAGGCTTCAAAGACGCCCCGCGTGACCGGCATCCAGCGCTTGACAAAGTCCTCATAGGCCACGGCGTCACGCGGCGAGACCTGGGCGATACTCTGGCAGGTCTTGCCTAAGTCCCGGTGGAAACAGATCGCGCGGCCACCCGGCAGCGGCAGGGAGGCCCAAGGGTCCATCTCGATGTATTCCAGCCCGTAGTGGGCCAGATTTAGGTCGGCCACGATGGGCGTCCGGTGGATCATCAAGTGGACCGAAGAGCCGAGGTCTATCCGGTAGCCGGGCCAGACTTCCTCGGTCACGACCGCGCCCCCGACCACCGCGCGCCGTTCCAGGATGAGAGTTTTATAACCCGCTTTGGCGAGGTAACATGCGCAGACCAGCCCGTTGTGGCCCGCACCGATAATGATGGCGTCGTACTTGTTTTGCATTACTCCTTTAGTGTACCTCATGGTATACTGAGGTGGTATAACTGAGGCGGTATAACTGAGGTGGTATAACCGAGGTAACGAAGCGCGCGAAGTCGGCGTAAAGTGAGTCGTGTCGTGATTCAAGACCATAGAGGACCATGTGTTGAAACACACGGCTAGACGGCGCGGACGCCGCAAATCCCCGCTTCGCGAGGATGGGAGATAAGACAAGTCTCTTATCCAAGTGCCGCGGAGCGGTACTTCCTGGC
>JANOOM010000737.1:0-14351 GCA_031421335.1 Armatimonadota bacterium | reverse complement strand
GATGTCGGCATCGGCGGCGATTTCCTGGGCCTGTGCGGCGGTGGTGAGCGGCCCCGGCTGGAAGTGCAGGGTCTCGCCGGGCAGGCGGGCGCTCAGGTAAGCCTGTTCGGCGTCGTCGGTCTCGAAGAAGTAGATGCTCATGTCGTGGTCCTTCCCATCTCCCCGAGGTGTCCGAGGTGATCCTCGGCGGGGACGTAATCCAGCCGGCCGTCCGCCGGCAATCCTGCGTAGTGTTCGTGGCACAAGAAGCGCCGGCCGCCGACATGGGGCGGCCAGGCATCCGGGTCTCCCAGGAGCGGCCCTGCGAGGCTGATTTCCTCGGACTGGTAGACATAGTCTGCCGGGGTGTTCTTTCCGGCCTTGACGCATTGCTCGCAGAACATAGGGGAACGGTGCATGGGGCACACTCCTTCTTTGGATGACATGAGAATCAAGACCCTTTCGGGCGTGAACCAGGGCCACGCCTAGACCAGCGAAGAGGCCACCGATCTGGCCGATCTGGCTCCCAGCCTTCAGGCACGGCGGTATTGGGCGGGGCGGGCAGCAGGTCCGTGATGACGACCGAGACTGCCGCCGCCAATGGGACCGCCACCAGTGTTCCGAGCACTCCAAACAGCTTCGCGCCCGCTGCGATCGCCACCAGCACGACAGCGGGGTGTAGTTTCATCGTCCGGCCCATCAAGTATGGACCTAGGAAGCCGCTCTTGAACCACTCGTGCCCCAGGAACAGAGCGAATACCCACACCGCCTTCATAGGGTCTGCGTTGAAGGCCAGCATTTCCGCCAGCAGGAACACCGACCAGAAGCCCACATACGGGATGAAGTTCAGCACCGCCGCCAGCAGGCCCAGAAGCAGGGCAGAGGGCACGCCCATCAGCCAAAGGGCCGTTGTAAACACGACGCCCTTCTCGGCGGAGATGAGCGCCATGCCGGCCACATAACCGCCCACGCGCTCCTGCACCTGGTCCCATTGCCGCGCCACGGTGTCCCGCGCGCCCAGCGGCGCGAAACGCAGAAAGCCTGCGCGGAACCGGTGGTGGTCAATCACCATGAACCCGGCGAGCACGACGACCAGAATGAGCAAGGCGACCGCGTCGGCCGCCCCCGCCGTGATCTGGAGGGCGCGCGCCGCCGCCGCGCTCAGGCCCTGGGCGATCTGCCCGCTCACTTCCGGCATTCGGACCGGATGCTTGGCCAGACTGCTTAACCGGCGTGTTAGCCAGTCCGAGGCGCGGTTGACCTGCTCCGGCGCGCGGGTCGCCAGTCGCTCCAGTTGCGCGCCGATCGCGGGGGCCGTCAGGACGCTCAGAATGGCGACGCCCGCAAGCAGAAGGGCGAACACGCCGACCACGGTCCAGACGCGCGGCACGCCATGTCTCTCCAGGCGAAGCGCCAGCGGCAGGAGCGCCGACGCGATGGTGAAGGCGATGATGACCGTCGCCACCAGGTCCATCAGGTGCCAGAGGATGACCGCCGCGACGAGCACGCAGAGGACTCGGAGAACACCATTCACCGTGAAGCTGACCGTGGTGACTCCAGACCTTGGCATGTGACCTTGTTCCGGCATTGTTTCTCTCAGTACTTCTGTCTCTCAGTACTTCTGTCTCTCAGCGTGCCCGGAGGGCGTTGAGGATCACTGCCACATCAATGACCTCTTGCAGCAGCGCACCGGTGACCGGGGGAATCTTGCCGAAGATGGCGGCGACCATGCAGGCGAAGCTCAGGCCAAGCCCCACGCTGATGCTCTGCTTGGCGATGCGGACCATGCGCCGACCGATCTCCATCGCGTCCGCCACTTTTGTCACATCGTCCACCAGCAGGACGATGCCGGCGGCCTCGGCCGAGATGCCCGTGCCGTGCGCCCCCATCGCCACGCCGACCGTCGCCGTCGCCAGGGCCGGCGCGTCGTTGATGCCGTCGCCGACCATCACGATCGGCTCGTACCGCGCTTTCAGCTCTCGTAAAGCCTTGACCTTGTCTTCCGGCAGGAGGCTCGCTTTCACCTCGTCCAGACCGATCTGCGCGCCGATGGCATTCCCATTCGCGGCATTGTCCCCGGTCAGCATGACCGTGTGCCGCACGCCCATTATCCTGAGCCGCCGCAGCATCGTGTCCACGCCGGGGCGCAGCCCGTCGTTCAGCCGGATCACGCCCGACGGCTTGCCGCCGATGGCGACGTAAGCCTCTAGGGCACCTGCGGCTCCATTCTGGGCAGGTCCGGCGCTGCCGAGCCGCTCCTTCAGGAAGCGCGGCGAGCCGACTAGGATGTGCCGCCCATCCACGTCCGCTTCCACGCCCCGGCCTGCCACTTCCTGGAACCCGGTCGGCAGCGTCAGCGGGCCTCCCTCCGTCTGCGCTGCCGCCGCCAGGGTCCGCCCCAGCAGGTGTGAGGACAACTGCTCGACGCTCCCCGCCGCGCGCAGGATCTCTCTGGGCGTCAGGCCATCGAACGGGATCACGGCCTCCACGACGGGCGTCCCCAGCGTCAGCGTCCCTGTCTTGTCGAACACGAACGCCCGCGCCCCCGCGATCTGCTCCAGAGCCGTTCCGCCCTTGACGATGATGCCCGTGCCCGCCGCCCGGTTGATGGCGCTGATGACGGCGACCGGCACGGCCAGGATGAGCGGGCAGGGCGTGGCGACTACAAGCACAGACAGGACCGTGCGCGCCTCCCCGGTGATCCACCAGCCGATCCCGCACATGACCAGAGTCAGCGGCGTGAACCAGACGGCGTAGCGGTCCGCCAGCCGCTGGAGTGGCGGCCTCTCCTCTTGGGCCTGGCGCACGAGGTACACGATTTTAGAATATTGGCTGTCCGCGCTGACCTTGTCGGCGCGCATCTCGAAGGCGCCGCCCGTGTTGACGCTGCCGCTCAGGAGCGCATCGCCGAGGCCTTTCCCCCGAGACACCGGCTCCCCGGTCAGGGCCGACTCGTCCACGTCGGCCTGTGCGGACAGCAGGGTCCCATCCACCGGGATCAGGTCGCCGGGGCGCACCGCGAGCGTATCGCCCGGACGCACCGACGCTGCTTCGACCTCGGCCAGTTCCCCGCCACTCTTTCTGTGGGCCGTCCGGGGGGCGCGGGCCAGCAACTGGTCGAGCGAGGAAGAGGCACGCCCGAGGCTGTAGTTCTCCAGCGCTTCCCCTCCCGCCTGCATCAGAACGATGATCACCCCGGCAAAGGCCTGGTCCATCACGGCCGCCGTGATGATCGCCAGCATGGCGACGACATCGGAGGCAAACTTGCCCTGGACCATTCCACGCAGCGTCCGCCACACCAGCGGCGTGCCGCCGCCGATGAGTGTCGCCAGCCAGATCCCGCGGGCGAGGGCCGGCTGGTGGAAGTGCAGCGCCCCGCCGAGCAGCAGGCCGAGGGCGGCGATATATGGCACGGGATTGTTCTTCGCGAACGCCAACGACTTCCCTAACTTTGCCGCCTTTGGCGTCATCCTGATGTCCCCGAAAACAGCCGCGCGATCAAAAAAGCGGCGGCGGCGGCAAGGCCGCCGATCAGCACCGTCTGCACCGCGCCCCGGACGGCGGGGGCGCCCGTGGCCTTCGCCTTGGAGAACCCGAACACGACCAGGGCGGCCAGCGTAACGGCGACTGACCAGGTCAGGGCACTATGAACCCGTGACAGCAGAAAGTAGGGACTGAGCGGGATAAGGCCACCGGCGATGTAGGCCCCGGCGATGGTCATCGCACTGGTCAAAGCGCGCTTCGGGTCCGGCTCTTCCAGGCCCAGCTCGAACCGCATCATGAAATCCACATAGGCTTCCGGTTTCGCCTGCAAGGCCGCGACCAGCGGGGCGGTCTCCTTGGTCGTCAGGCCATAGCCGAGGAAGACTTCGGCGACCTCAGCCGCTTCTCGGTCCGGCATGGCCTGGACCTCGTGCTGCTCCCGCTTCCGCTCATTGGCATAATGCTCGGCGTCGCCTCGGGCCGCAAGGTAGCCGCCCAGCCCCATGGCGATGGAGCCGGCGGCGACCTCGGCCAGCCCTGCCGTGACGATGATGTGGGAGGCGGCGACGACGCCGGTCAGGCCGGCGGCGAGGGCGAAAGGCACCGTCAAACCATCCGACATGCCGATCACGATATCGCGGACGACTTCGGTTGAAGTGAAGTGCTTCTCGACGTGAAGGGTCTGCGGCATCTACTCTTCTCCTGACTCTTACCGGGCCGCTTTAATAGCCGTGCTCGCCCGGCGCTACCTGAACGGTGCCGCGGAAGACGCGGTGGATGTAGACGTTGTAAGCGATCACGATCCCCATCATTACCACGTTCACGGCCAGGGCGGTTTCCAGGGTGTGATGGGGCGAGGCCGCGTTGAAGATCGAAAGCCCCTGACCCGTCTGCCCCAGTGTCGGCAGCATCAGCGGGTACAGCCCCGCCCCCGCCGACCCCATCAGCGTGGCCAGGAAGACGGACCCGGCCACGACCGCCCGCCCGTCCTTGGCCTGCCGCAGGGACAGGAACAAGACGACGAGCGAGGCCAGGGCCGAAAGCGGCAGGACCAGCAGCAGCGGGCGGTGGAGGAAGTTCGCGCCGATGTCAGGCCGCACGAAGAAGGCGAAGGCGGACGTGACGGCCGCCAGCACGGCGACGACCGGCAGCAGGCGCGCGGCCCACAGCCGCGCCTCGGCCCGCTTGTCCCCGTCCGTCTTGAGGGCCAGGTAGTTCGCCCCGTTCATCGCCAGCAGGGCGGCACTCAGCAGGCCGACTACGACAGCGAACGGGTTCAAGGCCAGCGCGAGCGACCCCTGGAAGTTCCCCGAGGCGTCCAGCGGCACGCCCCGTACCACGTTCCCCACGGCCGCCCCGAACAGCACGGCCAGCAGCAGGCTCGTGCCGCAGAAGGCGAAGTCCCAGAAGCCCCGCCACAGCGGGTCGGCCACCTGCGACCGGAACTCGATGGCCGAGCCGCGCCCGATCAGCAGCCACAAGACCAGCATCAGAACGAGATAGAAGCCGCTGAAGGAGGCCGCGTACAGGCGGGGGAAGGCGGCCACCATCGCGCCGCCCGCCACCAGCAGCCAGACCTCGTAGCCGAACCAGAACGGGCCGATGACGGCCAGGTTCGTCCGCCGCTCGTCGTCGCTGCGGCCCAAAACGAAGTGCATGGCCCCGATCCCGAGGTCGAAGCCGTCCAGAATGGCGTAGCCGATCAGCAGCGCGCCCAGAGCGATGAACCAGGCCGTCGGCAGCCAGTCGTGTGTCATGCCGGTATCGTTCATACCAATGCCTCCTCGCGGACGGGTTCGATGCTGGGGAGCGGCTGCCCTGGCTCGTCCGGCCCCGCCTCCTCCGGGCCGCGCGCGATGTGCTTGAGCAGCAGGAACACGAACAGCAGGCCCAGGACGATGTAGATGCCGACGAAGCCCAGCAGCGTGAAGATGACCTCGCCCGACGAGACGTTCGGCGAGTATCCCTGGCTCGTCCGCAGCACGCCGTAGATGATCCACGGCTGGCGCCCCACGCACGTTACCACCCACCCGGCCTCGTTTGCGATGTAAGGGAAGGGCAGGGACAGCAGCAGTGCCCACAAGTACCAGCGCGCCGCTTCCAGCTTCTTGCGCCACAGCAGGAAGACGCCCAGGGCCGTCAGGGCGATGAAGTAGCCGCCCAAAGTGATCATGATGTGATAGGCGTAGTAGACCACCTCGACCGGCGGCCACAGGTCGCGCGGGATGTCGTTCAGCCCCTTCACCGAGGCGTGCGCGTCGCCGTAGGCGAGGTAGGACAGCAGACCGGGCACCTCGACAGCATCCAGCAGGGTGCCCTTCTTGGGGTCCGGCATGCCGATGATGGCAAGCGGGGCGCCCGGCTCGGTCTTGAACTGGCCCTCCATGGCCGCGAGCGTGGTCGGCTGGTACCGAACGATCATCTCGCCGTTCTTGGCGCCGGTGGGGAAGACCTGAGCGAGCGAGAAGACCAGCCCGGCGACCAGGCTGAGGGCCAATGTGACGCGGGCGAAAGCGGTGTGCTTGCGGGCAAGCAGGTAGAAGGCGGCGAGGGCGGCCATGACGAGGGCGCCGTTGACGAAGGCCCCGCAGACGGTGTGTAGGTACTCCCAGACCTCGAAGGGGTTGGTGAGCACGGCGGTGAGGCTGGTCAAGCGCAGGACGCCGCCGGGTCCGGGTGCGAAGCCGACGGGGTGCTGCATCCAGGCATCGGTGGCTGTGATGAAGTAGGCCGAGATGATCGAGCCGGTGGCGACAAGGGCGGCGGAGAGGGCGTGGACTTTGACCGAGACGCGCTTTTCCCCAAAGAGGAAGACGGCCAGAAAGGCGGACTCCAGGAAGAAGGCGAATAGCCCCTCCATCATCAGGCCCTGGCCGATGATGCCGCCGGAGATGTTGGAGAAGCGTGCCCAGTTGGTGCCGAACTGGAACTCCATGGGGACGCCGGTGGCGACGCCCGCGCCGTAGTTGAGGAGGAACAGCTTGCCCCAGAAGCGGGCGGCGCGGGCGTGCAGACCGTCGTAGCCCTCGCCGCGCCTCACCTGTATGACCTTGAGGGCAGCGATGAGGATGCCCAGGCCGATGGTGACGGGGGGGAACAAATAGTGGAACATGATCAGGGCGGCAAAATGCACGCGGTCGGCGATGGCGGTCGTGTCCATGCGGCTGGCTCTCCTTATTTACGATCAGGTGTCAGGCGGCTGCTTCTTGGTTCAGGTCCACCCAGATCGGCGGGCAGCGCTCGTCATCCCAAGAGCCGCAGCGTAACATCGGTTACTTGACGATGAGGACGGGGCAGTGCGCGTGGTGGGCCACGCGGTCCGAGACGCTCCCGAGCAGAAACCCCCGGATGCTGCTCAGGCCCCGGCTGCCCAGCACGATCAGGTCGTGGCCCTCTTCCTCGGCCACGCGGACGATCTCGGCGGCCGGGGACCCGGTCTCCCGGCGGTTCTGGTAAGACACGCCGGCTTTCTCCAGGACGCGGCCCGCCGGGGAGATTGCGTATTCTTGCAGCCTTTGGACGTACTGCTTTTGTGCGTCGGAGTTGACTTCTCTGAAAGGCCCGACGGCCGGGACGGGCTGAAAGACGTTGATCACGGTCAAACGCGCCGCGAATTTGCTCGCCAAAGTCGCGGCCACGGCTGCGGCCTTGAGCGCGTATTCCGACCCATCCGAGGCGAGTAGGATGTTCGTAAACATGTGTCCTTCCTTTCCGTGCCCCACCGCGCAAACTCAGTGGTTCAGTGTCGGTGGGTCAGAATGGCTCGCCAGATACAGCGCCGTGCAGGCCGGGCAGTAGTGGCGCCACTCCCCCCGCCGGGCCACGAAGAGCCAGCCGTTGATCCGCTCCGTCGCTTTGTCGCGACTGAGCAGCGGGCGCAGGGCGATCGGAACGTCCGCCTGCTCCAAGCACCCCGCACCGTCACAGGTGACATGCCTCCCGTTGACTGACACGCTCATTTTCCGCTCACGCTCCTCTCAAAGAGGCCGGCGGGGGCGTCCGAGCCGGGTCGAGCGAGAGAACGGCCTTGGTATAGCTGGCCCGCTCGAAGGCCACCAGGGGGTTCTTGAGCGGCAGGCCCAGGTCTGTGGTGTCCAGGTTGACGATCATCTTATGCTCACTTGACGATGAGGACGGGGCAGTGCGCGTGGTGGGCCACGCGGTCGGAGACGCTCCCGAGCAGAAACCCCCGGATGCTGCTCAGGCCCCGGCTGCCCAGCACGATCAGGTCGTGGCCCTCTTCCTCGGCCACGCGGACGATCTCGGCGGCTGGGGAGCCGACCTTCGAGCGGCACTGGTAGGGCACGCCGGCTTTCTCCAGGATGCGTCCCGTGTGCGAGATCGCCCGCCCCTGCGTTTCCGCGATGTACTCGTCGTCCATGCCGCCGTAGGCGACTTCCCCGTAAGGGCCGACGCTCTGATAAGGCTCAAAAACGTTGATGATGGTCAGGCGCGCGGCGAGCTTACTTGCCAAGGCGGCGGCGACTGCGGCGGCCTTGAGCGCACAGTCAGATCCATCGGTCGCGAGGAGGATGGCAGTAAACATGGGACTCTCTTTCCGTTTCCAGCGCCGCCGGCTGTCCCGGCGGGGACAGCATCATCATAGCAAATCGGCGGGAACGGCGCATCCGCCATTTGGCGGATTGTGGCGGGCGGAGCGCAAAAAAAGCCCCCGGCGCGGGGGCCGGAGGCGGGAAAAAGAGTCCGCAGGGTGATGTGATTGGGAGGCCCCTCAGCAAGGAGTGGGCAGGAGGCCGTGGCGGGCGGCCCAGACGGCGGCTTGGATGCGGTCCGAGACGCCGAGTTTGCCGATGATGTGCTCGACGTGGCTCTTAACCGTGCTCTCGGCGACAAATAGGATGGCGGCCATCTCCCGGTTGGGCAGGCCCGTGGCGAGCAGCCGCAAGACCTCGTGTTCGCGGTCGGTCAGCGGCTCGATCAGGTCCTCTGTACCGGGCATCCCCGGCGTGATGCCGCGCAGCAGGCGCGACAGGCCCTGCGCGCTCAGAAGCATCTCTCCCCGGTCCACGGCGCGCAGGGCATCCAGCAGAGACTCTTGATCCACGCCTTTCAGCAGGTAGCCGGCCGCGCCGCCGGCGACGGCGCGCGCCATGTAGGTCGGGTTATCGTAGGTCGTCAGCATGACGACCGCGGTCTCGGGACTCTGCGCCTTCAAAGCTTGCAGCGTGTCCAGGCCGTCCCCGCCCGCCATGCGGATGTCCAGCAGGACGATCCGGGGCCGGGTTCGGCTGACGACTTCCAGTGCTTCCCGGCCGGACGACGCCTCCCCGACCACGGTGAACTCCGTGTCTTCCAGCATGCTGCGGACCCCGCCGCGCCAGATGGCGTGGTCGTCCACCAGGACGGTCCGGACTGATGCGTTCGCTGATAGGTTCTCGGGTGCGGTGTTCAAGCGGCCTCCCCTTCTTTGTCTTCCGCCGGAATTGGGAAAGTGGCGCGCACGGCCGCGCCCTCCCCCGGCCTGCCGTGGACCTCGAAATGACCGTCCATCAGCTGGACGCGCTCGATCATGCTCTGCATGCCGACGTGCTCCCCGG
The DNA here is from genome assembly GCA_031421335.1 of Armatimonadota bacterium. Classification (GTDB taxonomy): domain Bacteria; phylum Armatimonadota; class Armatimonadia; order Armatimonadales; family Capsulimonadaceae; genus JANXMY01. The sequence goes on along the minus strand of JANOOM010000737.1, from coordinate 5,331 downwards.
CGTCCAGGACCCGGTCCCGGTCGAAGCCGATCCCCCAGTCGCGCACTTCCAGCCGGAGGTGGCGCTCCTCACTATGGCCGTCTTTTTCTTCCAAGAGCAGCACATGAACGCGCTGGGCGCGCGCGTGCTTCCGCGCGTTCGTCAGGGCCTCCTGGGCGACCCGGTAGACGGCGGTTTCCAGCGACTTGTCGAACCGCCGACCGGCGATGTTGTGCGTGAAGTCAGCGTCTGCCCAGCCCGCCCGCAACTTCTCCTCGGCGACCGCCTCGTCCAGGGCGCCCGCCAGGCCCAGGTCGTCCAGCGCCAGGGTCCGCAGGCCGTTGACCAGCCGGCGCGACTCCAAGACCGCCTGCTTTAAGTAGCGCAGGCCCTGGTCCAGATCCCGCTCGGCCTTCTCCTGCTTCCCCAGAAGGTGCGCGTGGTGGAACGACTCCAGGTGCGCGTGCGCGGCCATGACGAACTGGGTCAGGCCGTCGTGCAGGTCATAGGCGACGGCCCGGCGCTCTTCCTCCTGGGCGTGGATCAGCCCGCTGACGAGGGAGCGCTGCCGGACCAGCATTTCCGTGATGTGAATGGCGACGGCGGCATAAGCCCCCAGCGCCTCGACGGCGATCTCGTCGTCCTCGGTGAACGGCAGGCCGCCCTCCTTGTCGGTCAGATAGAGGCTGCCCAGGGCCATGTCGCCGCGCCGGATCGGCACCCCGAGGAAACTGCTCATCGGCGGATGATTGGGCGGGAAGCCGACCGACGCGGGATGGTCCCCCAGGACATTGATCCGCAGCGGCTCGGTCCGATCCAGCAGCAGCTCTAAAACGCCTTCCCCTCGGGGGCGCGGCCCGATGATCGCTTCCTCGGCCTCGGTCAAGCCGACCGCCACGAACTCCGCCAGCCCGCTGCCGCCCGGACGCGCGACTCCCAGGGCCGCATACCGGGCGCCGGCCAGGGTGCGCGCGGCGTCGGCGATGTGGCGCAGCGCCTCCACGCCCGTGCGGTGGGCCAGAATGTTCAGCGCGATCCGGTTGGCCGTATCCATCACCAGGGCGCGGTTCTGGACCTGGGCTTCCAGACCCCGGACGGTTTCTTCCGTTCGGCGATGGGCGGTGATGTCGCGGGCGACCGTGAGCGCGCCGGTGATCACCCCGGACACGTCGCGCAGCGGGGAGACCGTCAGCAGGACGGTCAGGGGCCGCCCTTCTTTGGTGAGGCGCACTGTTTCCCAGTGGTCCATCCGCTCGCCCCGCTTGATCCGTTCCAAGATCATCGCAGCCTCGCCGGAGCGGTCCGGGGGCAGCAAGCGCGTGATGGGCTGGCCCACCATCTCGGCGCGGGTGTAGCCGTAGACTTGTTCGGCCCCCCGGCTCCACTGGACCACGACGTTTTCCAGGTCTTTGCTGAAGATAGCGTCGTCCGAGCTTTCGAGCAGTGTTTCCAGGTCCGCTGACGACAGCACCCAGCATTCTTGTTGGGAGGCTAGCTTTTCCATCACGATGTTCCGCCCCCTTCTCACTGTCCCATGCGTATAGTTAAGCACAACGCCGAGAGTATGTCAAGCCGCGTCACACTGTCCGCCATTCAGCGGATGCGCGGGAAAGCCGAGAAGGCACTGCGGGCGCCGCCGAAGATCTTCCCTGAGCGCGATGTCGCCTGCACCACCAAGGTCATCGAGGGCGACCCCGTCGCGGGGAGGAACGTGACCAGTGTTTCGGCGTGCAGATCGCCCGGCGGCTGGTGGCGGCGGGGCTTGACCCGGTGGGACACAAGCAGATGGCGGACTACGGTGGGTTCTTGGGTGGGACCGTCCGGCCTTGAAGCGTCAGAAACTCCCGAGGGCCGCCCGGAGCGCGGCGCGGGCGATCACAAGCCCGGCCTTGGCTTGGGCCTGCGTTCCCTGCGCCCGCGTCAGCGCGGAAAGCGCGTCGAGCCGCTCGGCCGTGACCGACTTGCCGGCGCGATAGCGCAGGGCCGCCAAAGCGTAGCTCTCCGAGGCCGCCGTCACCCCTGCTGAAGCCGCCGACACCGAGGCAGTCGCTGTTTGCAATGAGAGCCAGGCGGACGCGGCCTGCCGGTCGGCGATTTGGCGAGCCTCAAGCGCGTCCGCCCGCGCCCGGTCCAGCCGTGCCCGCGCCCCGTCCACGTCGGCCCGCCGCTGCCCGCCGTCATACAGGGGAAGGCTCGCCGTCACCCCCAAGGTGTACCCCGTCCGCCCGACCCCCTGGCCCGTCATCGCATCCGCCATCGCCACCCCGTAGATCTGCGGCGAGTATGCGCCCTGAGCCGCCCCCACGCCCGCCGAGGCCGCCTCCACCTGCTTTTGGGCGACGGCCAGCTCGGGACGGTGCATTTCGGCCTGCCTGAGAGCTTCCCGGAGCGTGGCGGGCGGCGGTGCCGCTTCCGGCCCGACGAGGGAGTCCAGGCTATCCGACAGGGCGATATCAGACTCCTGAGAAGCGCCGAGCGACGCTTTCAGGGCCACCAGTGCTTGGGCCGCGCCGTTCTGGACCGCGAGCAGGGCCTGACGTGCGTCGGCCTGCTCCGCCTGCTCGCGCAACAGGTCTACCGGGGCCGACCGGCCCGCGCGGACCTTTTCCGCCGTTTCCCGCACCTGCTCGTCTTCGGCGGTCCGCCGCGCCTGGGCCACGCCCACCAGGGCCTGCTGGAGCGCCGCATTCGTGTAGTCCTCGGTGACGGCCTCGGCCACGGTCAGGCGTGACGCCGAGACGGAAAGCTGCGCCGCTTCCCCCTGCGAGCGGGCGGCGGCGACGTTGCTATTCAGCCGCCCGCCGGTCAGCAGCGGCACCATGAGCATGAGGTTCTGGTCGGCGAAGCCGCGCGGCGGGACTGCGAAGATGTTTTGAGGCACCACGCCCGGGGAGGTCGTGAGAATGTTGGACGAGTCGCCGGCCGTCGCGTAAGTCGTCGTGGACAGGCCCGGCCTCGTCTGCGCCCGCGCGGACCGCGCTGCCGCCATAGCAGAGTCCGCGTCGGCCTGCCTCTGTTTCAAGGTCAAGTTGTTCGAGGCCGCGACTGCGAGAGCCGCCCGCAGGGACAGTCCCGCGCTGTTGATGACCGGGGGGTCTGCGGCGAAGGCCGCGCCGGGGAATAGGACCAGGGCAAGAACGATACAGCGAAGTTTCAAGGGTGGTTCCTCTTTCGGCGCGCGGCCCACTGCCCCAGGTCGTCCACCAGGGCGTGCATGATTGGGATCACCATCAGCGACAGCAATGTCCCAACGACGAGGCCGGCGACGATCACCGTGCCGAGCGGCTGGTAGGCGTCCATGCCTGTCTTCGGGGCGACGGCGACGGGCAGCATGACGATGACCGTGATGAGCGACGTCATCAGGATCGGGCGCAGACGGTCGCGGCAGGCGAGGGCGATGGCCTCGTCGCGGGGCATCTCGGGGTGCTCCCGGCGTCGGCGCAGGATCTGATCAACCAGTAGGATCGCCGTCGTGATGTCCATGCCGGTCAGGATGATGACGGCCATGATGGACACGCTGCTGAACGCCTGGTGCGCCAGCCACAGGCCGAAGAAGACGCCGGAAAGCTCCAGGGGGATCGAGAGCACCATCTGGAGCGGCGCCAGCGGCCCGCCGAACTGGGCGACAAGCACGAGGAAGATCAACAAAATCGCGATCTCCAAACCTTGCAGGAGGCGGGCGAACGAGTCCATCATCTGGGTCATATCGCCGCGCATCTCCAGGGAGTAGCCCGGCGGGAAGTTCAGCGTGGACGAGGCTTTCGTGATGACCGACATCGCCAGGTCCATGGACGGCGGGCCGCCCTTGCGGTAGTAGGCCAGGACCGAGACCGAGCGCTTCAGCCCGTCGTGCTGGATCAAGGTGGGCGCGAGCTGGGACGTGGCCGTCGCCAATGTCTTCAGCGGCACTTGGACGCTCTCCCCCGCGCCGTTTTTGCCGGTAACCGGCATCTGCATCAGGTCGTAGACCGAGCGGCGCTGGCCCGACTGAAAGCGGATGTCAATAGTGTCCTGGCGGATATTGGGCAGGCGGTAGAACTCGTCCGCCAGCGCCCCGCCCATGGCGTAGTATGCCTGGTCGGCGACATCGGCGGGCGTCAGGCCGATCTGGGCGGCGCGGCGGGCGTCCACGTCCAGGCGGTAAGACGGCTTCTCGACGGCCCATGACGTGGAGACCTGGGACGCGCCGGGTGTCCGCCGGGCCACGTCTGCGACCTGGCCGGCGAGCTTGGACAGGACGTTCAAGTCCGGGCCGGTCACCAGGATCGTCACGGGCGCTTCTGACGAGGCCATGACGTCGCTGCCCATTTCTTTGATCTGGAGGCGCCGCACGTTCGGGATCGTTCGCAATGCCTCCTGCTGCACGGCATCAATCACCGACCAGACGGTGGCTGCCCGCGCGTCCTTGTCCGAGAGCGTGATCATTAGGGTCGCGCTGTTCACCTGGCTCATGGCATACCCGGTGAAGTAGGTCCCGCCGGTCTCCGCGCCGATTTCGGTGGACACTTTTTCGATCTCGGGGTGCTTCAATAAAATCTTTTCAAGTGCTGTCGTCGCTTCCCGCGTCTGGGCGTAGCTCGCGCCGGGCTGCATTTCCAGGACGCCGTAAGCCTGGCCGACATCGGCCAGCGGCATCATTTCGCTCCCGATGAAGCTGTAAAAACCGAACCCGACCACGATGGTGCAGACGGCGGCGGCGACCACGGAGAACTTGTTCCTCAATAGGGTACGGACAAGCCCCTGGTAGCGGTCGTCCAAACTGTCCAGCCTGCTCCGTCTGGCCTGCTTCTCCCCATGCGGCTTCAGGAGCTTGGAGGCCAGCAAGGCGGTCAAGGTCAGCGAGACGAGGAACGAGGCGAGGAGGCCAAAGATGATCGGGTAGACCAGCCCGACAAACATGAGCTGCGTGATGCCCCCGCAGAACACCAGCGGCAGCAGGGCCAGGACGAGCATGAGGGTGGAGGCGGCGACCGCCAGACGCACCTCGGTGATGCCGTCCACCGTGGCCGCCTTGACACTTTTGCCCATCTTCAAGTGCCGCCCGACGGCGTGGATGTCAATGACAGAGTCGTCCACGAGCCGCCCGATGGAGATCAACAGCCCGATCAGGGTGGACGAGTTCAGCGAGAAGCCGAAGGGCACCATCAGCAGAATCGCCATCGCTAGGGAGACGGGGATGGTGATCACGGAGATCAAAGTCGCCCGCCCATTCCCCAGGAAGAACAGCACGGCCAGGCCGCAGAGCAGGACGGCCAGGGCCAGCTCCTCGCCGGTGTTGTGGAACAGAATATCCACGAAGTGGGCGTTGTCGTAGGCGACATGGAAGTGCAATCCAGGGTGGTCCGCTTCAAG
>JANOOM010000736.1:0-6974 GCA_031421335.1 Armatimonadota bacterium | reverse complement strand
GGCGGCCACGCTGTCATTCTCGCGTACCAGGCCAAGCAGCAGGTGCTCGGTGGAAACATAGTTCTCGCCAAGCCGTCCCGCTTCTTCCTGTGCATAAAACACGACCTTGCGGGCGCGCTCGGTAAATCGTTGCCACATGGTGTTGCTTCTCCCGATTCTTCTACTTGCTTTTTTATTACCCGAAAGCGCGTACCCATAACGGGCTAGCGTGTGTGTTCCCGAATCTTGTTGCGGATGAGCGCCGGGCGGCGCGTCTCCTCGTAAAACGTGTACTGGGCCTTCTCGCCCGAGACGAACTGAGCACCCAAACGGAGCGAGGACAGCAGCTCATTAAAGACGCGGTTGGAAACTCCGGTCGGCATCTCGAACTGCGCGCCGAGCCGCAGGAGGGACAATATCGCCATCGAGTCGCCCGCCGACAGCCGCTCGGCGGACTTCAGACTGGCCTGCGCCCCAGCGATTTTGTCTTCCATCAAAGAACGCTCATCACGCCAGAGCAGTTCCCTTGTGGCCTGCTCGTCGGTCAGGAGCAGGGTCGCCGTGGCCGCCAATCGTGTGAGCAACTGCCGCTCGGACTTGCCTGTACTCACGGCGTTCGAGATCTGGTGGACATCACCCGCCGCCGCGCTGTGCTCGCCGTAAGGGCCGCGCACGGCGGCCCCCAGCGTCCGTGCCGCTTCCAGCGCACCGTCGAGTTTGCCCGAGAGTGCCAGCCCCGGCAGGTGAGCCATGACCGAGACGCGCAGGCCCGTCCCACAATTGGACAGCGACGAGGTCAGATAGCCGTAGTGAGGATCATAAGCGTAATCGAGGTGCCCGCCGAACTGGTCGTCCATCTGATCCGCGATGCGCCAGGCCGCGTCGAGCTGCAGGCCGGGCAAGATCGCCTGTAAGCGCAAATGGTCTTCCTCGTTGACCATCACGCTGACCGTGTGCTTGTCATCCACGAGTGCCCACCGGTGCGGGCCGGCCTGGGCATGGGGGATGCTGATGAGGTGGCTGTCCACGAGGGCCGCCCGCTCCGCCTCGCCGAGTTTGCCGACCTCGACCGCGCGCAGGCTGACGTGGCCTTTGTCCCGGCGCTTGGCGACGGCCAGAACCTGCCGCGCGACCGCTTTCAGCTCGGCATCGGCGGCCCGGCCCGGAAATGCGGTCCCCGCCAGATTCCGCGCCAGGCGAACGCGGGTGGACAGGATGACGTCCGCCTCCCACCCGATCTCGCTCGCCCATGCGGGCGAAGGTGCGGCTTCTGAAGAATGTGGCTTAGGCGGCGTTTTTGCCGAGGTGGCGGGTCTCACCGTGAATCTCCTTCAGTGCGCGCCTCACTTCCGCCGTGAACGTCTCGTAGCACCGGGCGCAGCCCATCCGCCCGTGCGCGTACAGCTCGCGCCGCGTCAGCCCGCAGCCGGGGCAGGCTTGATCCTCATCAGCGGTCGTTTCAAGAAGAGCTTCCATCGCCTACGCCCTCCGGCGCGACTGCTTCCAGCGCATGTAAAACGACACGCCCGCGCCCGAGACCATCAGCCCGACCATGAGGCCGATGCCGATGGCCCAGCAATTCCCCGGCAGGCCGCCCGGCGAGGCCACGCCGGTCGCGCCGATGACCGCGCCGAACAGCCCCATCAATAGGACGAAGACCCACTGGAACAAGCAAGCCTTTTTCGTGTCGAGATCATCGGATATCATTTATGACACTATTTTACCCGATAACGACCCGATAGTTCCGAAGTAAAGTCAGGTGTTGCCTAACGCTCTGCTTGTTGACACCGAGCGCCGCCGAGAGATTTACCCGACTAGCGCAGCCTACGGATTAGGAGTGTAGTGGCTATTACGGTCGCTAGCAGGGACAAAGGCAAGCCAACAGGTATTGGCACCGGCTTCGACCACGCAGCCACCCTCCGGCCACTGGGGGTGTAGCGGTAGGTATCAGGGGGCTGTCTACTCCAGGGTAAAAAGATGATGCCAAAGAACAGCACCTCTCCTACAAGCAAAGTTATTATTTGCTTCGAGTTTAGACGCCGTGTAAGTCTCTCAACCTGCTTGGGGTCAACATAAACCATATCGTTGGTCCGGTTTGCAGTTCCCTGTGTTGCTTAGTTGTCTGTGCGTGATAGGACGCGCTAGAACGCAGAAACCCCCGTCGTAGCTGTGTGCTCGCGGAAGGCGGCGATCAGCTCGCGCGTGATGGGGCCAGGCTTGCCGTTGCCGATCAAGCGCCCGTCGAACTGGACGGCGGGGATGACCTCGGCGGCGGTTCCGGTAAGGAAGACCTCGTCGGCGTTGTAGACGTCGTACTGCGTGATGATTGGCTCGGTGACGGTGTACCCAGCCTCGCGCGCCAGGGCGATCACGGTGTCGCGGGTGATGCCTTGCAGGATGCCGATGGAGGCCGGCGGGGTCGTCAGCGCACCGTCGCGGATGAGGAAGATGTTATCGCCGGTGGCCTCACCGACGTAACCCTCGCGTGTCAGCATCAGGCCCTCGCCCGCGCCCTGGCGGTTGGCCTCGGCCTTCGCCATGATGTTGTTGATGTACTTGCCAGTGCATTTGACGCGCGGGTCAATGACGTCCGGGGAGGGCAGGCGCGTGGAAACGGTGGCGACGATCAGGCCGGTCTCGTACATCTCGGCGGGGTAGAGTGTGAGCTGTTCGCAGGAGATGTAAACGTTCGCCTCGCCCTGGATGTGCTTGGGGTCCAGCCCCAGCCCCGTCCCGCGCGTGACGGTGACGCGGATATAGCCGTCGCGGTGGCCGTTCGCACGCACGGTTTCCAGGATGGTCTCGCGCGTTGCTTCGGGCGGTGCGGGAATGACGATATTGAGGGCGCGCGCCGAATAATAGAGACGGGCGACGTGTTCATCGAGCTTGAAGACGCGGCCGTCGTAGACCCGGATGCCTTCAAACAGGCCGTCGCCGTAAAGAAGGCCATGGTCATAAAACGGAATCATGGCCTCCGCTTTGGGTGTGAGCTTCCCGTTCAGGGATACATACTGCTGCTGTCCAGTCATCCGCAAGCCTCCTGGTGTGTTAGGGTTAGTATAGCACGGCGGACACGGAAAAGGAACCCACCCCGTCGCTACGCGCCGACCCTCCCAAGGCTTTATTGGGGTGAAACGGGTGGGTGGGCTGAGAAGGTGGTCGGGGGGGGGGTAGGTTCCTCTTCTCTCGGGAATACTCTCTTGTTAGGCAAAGGAGACATAAGAAATGGCAGATGCGGAAGAAGAAGTGCTGGCGATCACGCGGCAGATGCTGGGCGCGATGTACACGGCGGACCCCGAAGTCTACCGGCGGCACTGCGCCGAGGACATGTCCTCGTATGAGTGGTACATCGCGCCGAACCGGATTGATGGGTTGGAGTTCCACTTGAAGCTGATCGAGGGGGGCGGGAACGGCGCCCCGGGCCGGCTGGACCTGCTGACGCCGCGCGTGCAAGTTTACGGCGACACGGCCATCGTGAACTACACCCTGCTGAAGACCGACTTCGCCGCGCTGGGGGCGCTGTCACCGCCGAAGTTCTCGACGATCAACGAGACGCGGGTCTTCGTCAAGCTGGAAGAAGTGTGGAAGATGGTACACCTGCACAAGTCGCCGACGTGAAAAAAGGCCGCCCCAAAAAGGGGCGGCCTTTTCCTTGCGGCATCGTCAGCGGATGCTGGCGCGCTGCACCGGCGGCGGGGCGGTGGCCATGGTGGTGGCGACCGGCGCCGCTTGCAGAGAAGCACCGCCCGTGGTGGACGCGCCGTAAAGCCAGGTCGGCATGACGCCGAAGGCGAGGGTCGCGATGGCGCACAGGATCAGCGCGACGTTCGCGCCGGGCGCGAAGCTCCAAACGTTTGTCGGGTACTCCCGCTTGGCTGGCAGGAAGTACATCGTGTAGACGATGCGGAGGTAGTAGGCCGCGCCGATGACGCTGGCGACCAGCCCGATCACGGCGAGGCTATACTGATGGGCGTTGACGGCGGCGATGAAGACATAGAACTTACCGAAGAAGCCGGCCGCCGGGGGAACGCCGGCCAGGGAGAACATGAACAGCGCCATCAGGGCGGCGGCCCAGGGCTGCGTCACGGCCAGCCCCTGCAAGTCCTCGATATTGTTCAGCTCGTCGCCGCGCCGGGCCAGCAGGATCAGGATGCCGAACGCGCCAAGGTTCATAAAGGTGTAGGCGAGGACGTAGAACAGGATGCCCGCGTATGCCTGGCTGGGGATGCCGAGTTCGGGATGTGCCCGCGCGTAGCCCGAAGACCCAGCCAGCAGACCGACCAGGATGTACCCGGCATGGGCGATACTGGAATAGGCCAGCATCCGCTTGATGTTCGTCTGCACGATGGCGACGACATTGCCGACCACCATGGTCAGGATCGCCAGCACCCAGAAGACATCGTGGAAGACACTGGACAGGGGCAGCAGGACGATCCCGACACGCACCAGGGCGGCGAACGCACCACACTTAGCCCCCGCCGACATGAAGGCTGTCACCGAGGTCGGCGCCCCTTCGTAGACGTCGGGAGTCCACGAGTGGAATGGCACGATGGCGGCCTTGAAGCCCAGGCCGACGATGAGCAGCCCGAAGCCCGCGACGGCATAGGGAGTCAGCAGAGCCGTCATGGAAACGTGCGGTGGAAAACCCGGCACGAGATAGTCGAGCCGGGTCGTCCCGGTGCCGCCGTAGATGAGGGCGATGCCGTAAAGGAAGAAGCCCGACGAGAACGAGCCGAGCAGGAAATACTTCATCGCCGACTCTTCCGAGCGCGCTTCCGTCCGCGCGAAGCCGGACAAGACGTACAGGGCGATTGACAGCACTTCCAGACCAATAAAGATGGTGATGAGTTCGCGGCTCGTCGCCATCAGCATGGCACCTGAGGTCGAGAACAGCATCAGCGCGTAATACTCGCCGTAATTGATGCCCTTCAGCTCGATATAGGTCTTGGACAGCATGATGGAGAGGGCGACGACGACAAGCAGGATGATCTGAAACGAGATGGCAAAGCCGTCCGCGACTACAGTCCCATTGAAGCCCGTCTGTGCCGTCGCGGCTGTCGCGCCCGAAGGCCACAAAAGGAAGCACGCGATCCACGCGAGAACGACGCCGACGAGAGAAACGCCGACGCACAGGCTCTTGCGGTCGCGCGGCAGGGCCAGATCCACCATCAGCACGACCATCGCCGTGATGACGACGATGAGCAGCGGTGCGATGACATGAATATCAGTTGAGTTAACAGGAACCATTAAGGGTTGGAGCCTTTCGGCTGTGCGGGGACAGCGGCGACGCGCGGACCGGACGCGGCGGTCTTTGATGCCGGTAGCGCGACATGCGGCGGGAAGGGATCGTTGTACTGCGGGTCGGACTGCGCCATGACGGCGTAAACGGATGGATTAAGCTTGTTCAGCGTTGTCGTCGGGTAGATGCCCAGTGCGAAGATGAACACGACGAGGGGGAACAAGGCCCACTTCTCGCCGCTCGTCATGTCTGGTAGGGAACGGTTGGCGTCGTTGTCCAGCTTGCCGTACATGACGCGCTGGAACATCCAGAGCATATAGACGACCGACCAGACCGCCGCCGTAGTGGCGAAGCTCGCCGCCCAGGGGTGCGTTTGGAACGACCCGAGCAGCAGCAGAAGCTCGCCGGTGAATCCGCTGGTCAGCGGCAGGGCGACGGACGAGAGGGTCGCGATCAGGAAGACGACCGTGAACATGGGCATGACGGCCATCAAGCCGCCGTAGTCCTTGATCTGGTACGACTTGCGCCGCGCATACAGCCCGGCGACCAGGATGAACAGGGCGCCGGTCGTGATGGTGTGGCTGACCATCTGGAGGACGGCTCCAGACATGCCGATGGAGGTCAGGGCGAAGATGCCGAGCATGATGACGCCGATGTGCGAGATGGACGAGTAGGCCAGCAGCCGCTTCAAGTCGGTCTGCATGGCGGCAACAAGTGCGGCATAGATGATGCCGATGACGGCCAACGTGATGATGATCGGGGCGCTCGCCTTGACGGCGAACGGGAACATCGGCAGGCAAAACCGAATGAAGCCGTACAGCCCCATCTTCAGGCTGATTAGGATGATCGTCCCGCCCGTCGGTGCCTCGGCATAAGCATCCGGCACCCAGCTATGGAACGGGAACACAGGGGCCTTGATGCCGAAGGCAAGGAAGAACCCGGTGAACAGCAGCAGGTCCGTGGTCTGCTTGCCGGAGAACAGGCCGAAGTGGACGTGCTTTTGGAGTTCGGGCAGGTCAAACGTCGTCGAGCCGGCGATGAAGTACATCGCCATGATCGAGACCAGCATGACCATCGAGCCTACCATCGTGTAGAGGAAGAACTTTACGGTCGCGTAGATGCGCCGAGGCCCGCCCCAGATGCCGATGATGAAGTACATCGGGATCAGCATCCCCTCCCAGAACAGGTAGTAGAGGACGAGGTTCAGGGACAGGAAGACGCCCAGAACGGCGGTCTCCATCACCAGCACCCAGCAGTAATACTCGCGGGCGCGCTCGGTGATCTCCTTAAACGAGACGCCAACTACGAAGGGGAAGATGAGGGTCGTCATCAGCACCATCAAGAGCGAGATGCCGTCCATGCCCAGATAGTAGTTGATGTGCAGGGACGCGATCCAGGGCGTGAAGTCCTGGATCTGGAACTGCTGCTTGCTGTTTGCGTCATAGGCAGTGTAGAGAAAGATCGAGAGCGCCAGGGTCGCCAGCGTACCCGCGAGTGTCAGACCCTTGATCGCTTGCAGGTTCGTCTTGGGAACCAGCGCGACCAGCAGCGCGAACGTCGCGGGCAGGAAGACGGCCAGGGTGAGCCAGCCATGGAATTCAGTCATAATGTTTTACTTGTGAAGGTTCAGCGCGCCGACCACGACGAACACGAGAATGACGACGATGCCGACCACCATCGAGAAAGCGTAAGAGCGAACGTAGCCGTTCTGCACCTTGCGGACGCGCTGACCGGACCAGGCAGCGAAGGCCCCCAC
>JANOOM010000735.1:0-2759 GCA_031421335.1 Armatimonadota bacterium | reverse complement strand
CCGACAGCACCTCCTGCGCCAAGGGGATTGCGACGCTGAACCCTGAACTTGTCTCCCCCTCCGATATACCCGCACTTCTGGCCGCATTCTAGCTGCCGCCCCCGATGTGCCATAATTTCCCCATGAACCTTCGCCCCCTTCTCGCCCTCGCCACACTCGCCCTCCTGTCCATCCCAACCGCCCAAGGGCAGCCAGCCACCGGGCCGGTCAAGCTGCGCTTCCATTTCGTGCCGGGGCAGCGGGTGCGGTATCTGGTGCAGCGGGACCCGTATTTCGATGACCCCGCTGGGGCTATGGAGACGACGGACCCGGATGTGGCCTATAAGCCGCCGGTCGTGGAGCGGCTGACCGCGGAAGTGCTGTCGGTAGGGCGGGACGGGACGGCGATGGTCCGCGTCACGGTCGCCCCTGAGCCGGGGTTCGAGGACGCGGCCGACGCGGCGAAGCCGGCGGCGCAGACGGTGGCGGTGACCCCACTCGGGCAGGTGCTGGAGTATCCGGACTTGTATCCCGTCTCCGGCTTCCTGCGGGCGTTTTTCCGGCTGCCGGCCGCGCCGGTGCAGCTGGGAGGGACATGGACAGGCAAGACCTTCCAGGGCGCAGGCGTGGTCAAAACGAGTCTTGCGCTGGTGGCCCGGACGGGCGGCGGGAGCCAGGGGCTGGCTGTCATCACGCAGGCGCTGCCGCCAACCGTGGCCGAGAGGCAGTCGCCGGACCACGACGGGACTTTGCTCCAGACGACGCGGAGCGAGCGGGCCGACCGGATCGTCTTCGACGTGGGGGTAGGCAACCTGCGCCGCTCGACCAGCACGATGTCGGTGACGCTGTCGCTGGTGATGACCGGGCGGGGGGCGCGCGGTTCGGCGGACTTCGGGCGGGTCGTCCCGAACATGCGCGTCATCCAGACGATGACGATCGAGCGCCAGGATGCCCCGCCCGAGTCCCCTTGACGCGCTTGAGCTGGGCGACGGTCGGGAAGCTGAAGATGACGAGGAGCGACCAGGAACTCATCTTCGCCAGCGAGACGGGGTGCCATCCCTCAAGGACAAGAAGGCGGCGGTCCAAGGCTCGATCCTGATGGGAGCCTTGGCCGTGATCGTGATGTCCATTCTGCTACGCCCCAAGTTACCGCTTAACCCGGCGGCGGACTCTCTCACCTCGCTCGGGGCGTTGTTCCCGCTGACGCCGGGTGTTCAAGCGCACGGGTGAGCAGCCGCAGCCCAAGGACGATCAGCGCGGGCATGACTACCAAAACGGGAAACCAGACCGGGCCGTACCAGGCGATCGGGACTAGGAAGTAGATGTCCGTGCTGCCCAGTGATTGTGGGAAGCCGGTCCACAGCTTCAGCCAGAGGTAATAGGTCTCGTCCCAAACGGCGAACGTGAGGAGGAACAGGGCAAGCCGTTCGCGCCCGGTCCGGCCCGCTGCCATGGCGGGGCCGAGCAGCAGGAGGAGGGTCGCGATCTCACGGCCGTACTCGGTCCGGTAGACGCCCAGCCGGGTCATCTCGGCGATGATGGCCGCGCCGTTCCAGGCAAGGTGCCGAGCGGCCCACACTTGATGGTAGTCCATTCCGGGCGTCATGCCGGTCAAGCGGCGGATGTAGACGACGACCAGGGCCTCGACATAGCCGAAGGCAGCAGCGTACAAGGTCCACCAAAACAGAGGGACCAGCAGTGTTCTATTCATCAGCGGGTTTTTGTTCATCGGCAATTCGCTCCGGGCGGCGCGAATTTCTGGTCTGCCAGCAGGTCCGCCCGGCGTGATTGTACCGCACGGAAAGCCTGATCGCGGGCGAGGCTCCAGGAGCGCCAGTCGCCGGCATCGCGTGACCAGGCGGGCAGCAGGTGGACAGCCAATGTCCCCCGCACGGCGAGAGGGAGCGCGGGCAGGGCGTCGGTGAGGACAGAGACGGCGTCGGCGACCATCAGCAGCCCGCCGAAGAGCAGCAGCAGGGGCAGGGTGAGGACCAAGCCGCGCACCACGGACAGGACGTGCGGCAGCCAGCCCGTGCGGGGAATGGTCCCCCACTCCACATCGCGGAAGACCAGCGTGAAGACCCCGAAGGCGGCTTGGAACGCGATATGAAGGCCGTCTACGACGTAATCAAGGATGCCGGCTAGACGCACCCGGCCCGACCGTGTCCGGGCCGCGCCCAGGGCGAGGCAGACCAGCAGGCCGCAAAGGTCCAGCGCCCGCAGCGTCGCCGAGTCCCGCCAGGCGAGGCCCGCCGAGAGGAGGAGGGCGGGGACAGCGAGCCACATCCCCTCCCCCAACGCGGCGATGCCCAGGCGGCGGGCGAGTACGAACAGGCCCACCAATCCGGCCAGCACCCACAAGAGCACGCTCACCCCCCAGGGCGTACATCGAAGCAGCCAGTCCCCTAGTATCCCGAGCGCGAGCGCGGCGGGCAATAAGGCCAGGCCGAGCCTTGTCGAAACGGTCATTAGGTCTTTCCTCCTGTTTCCGTTATACCACAAACTACTTTGTATTGCAAAGTATTGGCGGGGAATTGGCAATGGGGCCGGTTTGTGATACAATGAAGGCAGCGCACGGTGCGCGAGGATTGGACAAGTAATTATGGCAGCGGAAACACTGGACCAGATCGTGTCGCTCTGCAAGCGGCGCGGCTTTATTTTTCCCGGCAGCGAGATCTACGGCGGCTTGCTGGGGACCTTCGACTACGGCCCATTAGGCGTGGAACTCAAGAACAACCTGAAAAAGCTCTGGTGGCGCCACCACGTCTACGAGCGCGACG
>JANOOM010000734.1:0-10958 GCA_031421335.1 Armatimonadota bacterium | reverse complement strand
CTCGGCATCACGCCGGGCAAGGTCGTCTCCTACCTCGTCCGCAACCCCGCCTTCCCCGCCTCCATCGCTTACTCCATCACCCGCGTGGACCGTGCCCTGCGGCAGATCGGCGGCACGAAGGGCCAGCCGGCCATCAACCGCGCCGAGCGGCTCGTCGGGCGCCTGCGGGCGGACCTGTCGTTCATCACGACCGACGAGATCATTGACCAGGGCCTGCACCAGTTCTTGGACCAGGTCCAGGTCCGGTGCATCGAGATCGGCAACGCCATCTCCGAGGCGTATTTGCGCTACTGACGCCCACCCGGCTATTTTCGCCCGCCCCTTGACAGGGTTTCTTTTATGTGATATGCTTTACTATCAGTAAAGTGCTTACGAAAGAGGCAAGTCATGGAGACCGAGACACAGCAGGCTCGAGAGAGCCTACGGGTCATTTCACAGGCCGAGTCGGTGGCCCGTTTAAACGGGCCGAACAACGGCACCGTGCCTCTGGTCTGGGGCGTAGTCGTTCTCGTCAGCTTGATCGTTTACGACCTGGTCCCAACACTCGTCGCGCCGGCCTTTAATGTTGCCGCCGCCCTGGCGGCATCGGCGTGGACGATGTCCTACCAGCGCCGTCTGCCGGTCAAGCCGCTGAAGTTTGAGAGGCCATTGCTATTCGGCGTCTGGGGAATATACCACGCCGCTGTGCTGATGGGCGGCATCGCGCTGGGAACGCACTTCTGGCACACCAATCATGCCTGGCCGGGCACGTTTACACTGATCGGCGTGCTGGACGCCGCCCCCCTGCTCTATGTCGGCTGGAGCCAGCGGCGGCAGGCGCGGGCGGTGCGCCCATGAGTGCCCTGCCGCCTCCGCCGCTGCATCCCCGGATGGAACTGGATGAGGCCATCCATCAGCCCGTCCGGCTCTCGATCATGGCACTCTTAGCGCAGTCGGAGAAGGTGGACTTCGCCTTCCTGCGCGACCACCTTGCTCTGGGCGACTCCAACCTCTCCCGCCACTTGTCGGCCCTGGAGGGGCTGAGGTACGTCGTCATCACCAAGGTCTTCGAGGGCAAGCGGGGCCGCACCTGGCTGTCCCTCAGCGCGGAAGGCCGCGCCGCGTTTGAGAACCATGTCCGCGTGCTGCGCCAGATCGTCGGCCCGCTCGCGGGGGAATGAAGGAGAACATCATGCGCCTCGTCGTCGCCGGCTTTCGGGCCTGTCTCATCTTCTGCCTGCTGCTGACCTCCTTGCCTGCCTTCGCCTTCGACGAGGACCACCACGAGGTTATCAACGGGGCGCGGCTGCACTTCCGGGTGCGCGGGACCGATAAGGCGCACCCATACCTGGTTATCCTGCACGGTGGGCCGGGGTTCTCCGCCCACATGTTCTATCCGTGGGGGGCGAGCCTGGAGAAGATCGTGAACGTGGTCTATCTGGACCAGCGCGGCAGCGGCGAGTCGGCGCGATTGACGGTGGCGAACACCATGGCGCCCGCCCCCGCCGAGATCAAGGGATACACGGTCGCGAACCTGCTGGGCGACATCGAGGGCGTCCGGCAGGCACTGAAGGTGGAAAAGTGGTACGTCCTGGGGCATTCGTGGGGCGGGATGCTGGGGCTGGAATATGTGGTCGCCCACCCGGATCACGTCCTGGGCTACGTCCATATGGACGGCCTGGTTTCGGTGCCGCGGATGCAGGACGCCATGCTGGACGGTGCGGACAGGAGATTCGCGGCGGCTCGCCCAAAAGACGGCGCCGGCTTGGCCCAGGTGAAACAGCTCCGCGCCCTGCCGCCGGGCAGCCCGTTCCGCTTCTTCGGCGCCCTGGGCCTGGCGATGGGTCCGGCGGGGCTGTACTTCGCGGGCGACCAGAAGGCCGGATTCGCGGGCGGCTATCGGCAGATCGGAGCGGCCGTTGCGCCGTACCATCTGACCCCCGCCGCCCTCGCGCCCGCCTCGGAACCGGGGGCGGCCCTGATCGCTAATGACCACTTCCTGACCCGCGACGACACTCCGCTACTGGCGAAGGTGACAGTGCCGACGCTGATTCTCAATGGCAAGCAGGACGGCTTGATCCCGCCCTCGGAAGCGGAAGCGGCTCACGCGGCCATTAAAGGGTCCCAGATTGCGGGGCTAGACGACTGCGGCCACTTTCCATTCTTTGAGCAGCCGGTCACGACGACGGCCGCAGTCCTGGCATTCGTGACGCTGAAAGCGCCGGACAAGCCCGGACACACGACTACACTGCCGGAACCTTTTGTCGGCACTTTCAGCGACGTCTCGCTGCCAGGTATTGACGTAGGAACGCTCAGCGGCAAGCCGGCTATCGTGAGATGGACCGTGGACGACCAGGGGGAACCTACGAACATCGCCATCAGTTCCTCCTGCGGCAACAAGGCGGTGGATCAGGCTTTCGTCCGGGCGATCCGCGCGATGCGTTTCAAGCCGGGCACAATAGATGGACAGCTGGCCCCGTTCCGCGAGATGCACACGTTCATCCTTTCGCGCTGACACTCAGACGGCTGCCGCCTGCCGACGACGCGCCGGGCGCTCCTCAACGCTGAACAAGCAATCGAACCCCGATAAGCGCAGGATGCGGAGGACGGCGGGGCGGCAGCCGACCAGCGACAGCTCGCCGCCCCCGGCGCGCAAAGTCTTATGGGTGTTCTCCAGAACCGTCAGGGCCGTGCCGTCCATGTAAAGGGTGTGTGAGAGGTTGAGAATCAGGCGGCAGCCGGGCGCGGCGAGGGCGCTGAGGCGGACGCCGAGGAGCGGGGAGGTAGACAAGTCAATGTCGCCCCAGGTGGAGACGACCGTGGTGTCACAGGCGATCAGGGTCCGCAGGCGCAGGCAAGACATCGGGGGGCCGGCCTTTCCGTCGGAGCGCCGACCGCAGGGCCGGACCCCAGAACGATCACAGGGCGACTTCAGTGTAACATTGCTTACGCGCTTTGTCAAGGGGCTTTTGGATTCAGTTTCGGCCCAGTCTTGACAAAAAGGCGACAACCGACGTATAGTGATGATAGCAGAGTCAGAGGGAGTTTGATCGTGGCACGCAGCAACTCATACGGGGCATTGAAGAACATCGGCTTCGGCGTGGCCGCTATCGTCGGCGGCACCGCCCTCGGCATGCTGATCGCCAGCGGGCGTGGGGCACACCCGGTGGAACAGGTCGTCCAGCAGCCGGCCCCGGAACTTTCCGTCCCGACCGCGCCACCCACCGCGCCGCCGACCCTGCACGCGCACACGAACGGAAACTACACCGCCCCCGGCGCCCCGCACATTGTCATCCGCGAGGAGAGCACGCCCACACTGCGCCAGGTGGATCGGACGGCCCCCACCCTGCCCGCCGACACGGAGGCCAGCCAGGAGGTTGCGCCGCCGGTCAAAGTCAAGCTGCCCAAAGAAGCGTCCGACGTACCGGCGACTGATAGTACCGACGCGGGCAGCGCGGCCCCCGCGCCAACCAGTCCAGCCACGGACACCGCGCCGGCATTGGATGAGTCCAAGTCGCCGACCCCGCCGCCCGCCCCCACCGACCCCGACTTCGAGCGCGTCGGCAAGCCCGACGAAGCCGAGTCCGGACAGGAAGGCGGCAAGGCCCAGTTCCGCGTTCAAACCGGCTCCTACACCGACGAGAGCAACGCCCGCAGCATTGCCGATCAGCTCCGAGGTCAGGGCTACAGTGCCAGCACCCACAGCGAGCGCGAGGGCGACCACATGGTCTACAAAGTCCAGGCCGGCGCGTACCGCTCCAAGAACGGCGCAAGCAAGGTCGCCGGGGACCTCCAAAAGAAGGGCTTCCCCGCCTACGTCGCGCCCATCACGCCGTAGGGGCGCGATTCATCGCGCCCCCCCTCTCCTGATAGATCTCACAGCACCCCGGCTTGATCAGCTCGATCAAGTGGCCGTCGGGGTCGCGGAAGCACAGGCTGTCCCCGAGCGGGCTGTCGTCCCCGCAGTGGACCTGGCTTTCCAGCGCCACCCCCTTTTCCTCTAGCTGCCGCTTCCACGTCTCGACCTCATCCGGCGAAATCGTAAATGCCATGTGCTGCGCGCCGCGCCTGTCGTGCTGCGTGCCGCGCCTCCTTGTCGGCCACGCTGTAGGCCCGCATCCGGTCCCCGGACATCAGGAGGCGGAAGCCGAAGATTTCCTCATAGGAGCGCCCTGAGCATTCCAGATCGCCCACGTAAAGTGCCGTCTCGACGATGCCGGTCACGGTCGGTATGAGTCTCCTCTTGGTTTCTAAGCGCCTTTCTCCGTGCGCGGGTCCAGAGCGTCCCGCAGAGCATCCCCCAGGAAGTTCAAGCTCAGAACGGTCAGCGACAGGCACAGGGCCGGGTAGATGACAAGTTCCGGGTGGGCGCGGTAGTAGCCCGACTGGAGCGGCACCGAGATCATCTTGCCCCACGACGGCACGGGGTCCTGGACGCCGATGCCCAGAAACGACAGGGTCGCCTCAGCGATGATCACGCCCGCGATGTCTATTGTCGCGGCGACGACGATGGGCGAAAGCAGGTTGGGCAGCAGGTGGCGGAAGATGATCTGGCCGCTGGGCACGCCCAAAGCGCGCGCCGCTTCCACATATTCCCGCCCGCGCAGAGTCAGGGCCTGCCCGCGCACCAGCCGGGCCAGCCCCGGCCAGCCCGTAATGCCCAGCGCGACGAAGATGTTCAGCAGGCTCGGGCCGCGAATCGCCATGATTAGAATCGCCAGCAGGATGTCCGGGAAGGCGAACATCATGTCGGTCACGCGCATCAGGCCGACGTCCAGCCACTTGCCGTAGTAGCCCGCGATCAGGCCGATGGGGATGCCGACCAGCAGGACGAGGGCCTCGACGCCGGCCCCGACGATCAGCGAGATGCGCGCGCCCGCAGCCAGCCGGGTCAGGGTGTCGTAGCCCGAATCATCGGTGCCCAGCAGGTGCCGGGCCGAGGACGGCGCGCTGTAGTCGTTCGTCTGGTGATCGTAGCGGTAGGGCGAGACCATCGGGGAGAAGATTGCCAGCAGGACGATCAGGGCCAGGATGATCAGGCTTGCCATCGCCAGCGGGTTGCGCCGCATCTGCCGCCAGACTTGGGCGGCGGGACTCGGCGCGGCCTCCCCCAGCTCCATCAGCTCTTCGCGCTCTTGTTCAAGGATGATGCTCATTTTAGGCCGCCTCCATCGCCTTGACGCGCGGGTCCAAGACGGCATAGAGCAGATCAATCACTAAATTTGTCACCACGAAGACCACCGCCAGCAGCAGCGTCGTCCCCTGGATCACCGAGTAATCCCGCTGGAAAAGCGAGTTGATGGACTGGTAGCCGACGCCCGGCACGGTGAAGATGGTCTCGACGACGAACGAGCCGGACAGCAGGTAGCCGAACGAGACGCCGGTCGTGGTCAGCACGGGCAGGAAGGCGTTCTTCAGGGCGTGTTTGATCAGGATCGTGGCGGGTGACAGGCCTTTAGCGCGGGCGGTGCGGATGTAGTCCTGGCGCAGAGTTTCCAGCATGGAGGCGCGCGTCATGCGCCCAATCAGGGCGGCGGGCCGGGCGGCCAGCACGACGGAGGGCAGAATGAGGTTTGACCAGTCCCCCCACCCCGCCACGGGCAGCCAGCCCAGTTTCAGCGCGAACACGAGAATCAGCAGAGGCCCCAGCACGAAGCTCGGCAGGGTCACCCCCACTAAAACGCTTGACATCAGGAACCGGTCCAGGAGGGTGTTCGGTCTGAGCGCGGCGGCCAGGCCCACCGCGACGCCAACGACCAGGGCCAGAAGGATGGCGGTCGTCGCGAGCAGGGCCGTGTTGGGCAGGCCGCGCTTCAAGAAGTCTGTGACCGGCTCGCGCGTATAGTAGGACTTCCCCAAGTCGCCGTGGGCGGCATCCCACAAGTACAGGCCGTAGCGGGTCAGAGGCGGCTTGTCCAGCCCGAACTCGTGGCGGACGTGGGCGATGGTAGCCGGGTCAGAGTGCTGACCCGCCGCGAGTTCGGCGGGGTCGCCGGGCGCAAGAAACGCGATGAAGAAGGTGATGGTGCAGACGGCCCAGATCGAGAGCAGGGCCAGCCCGACGCGCTGTAATAGGAAACGTGCCATAGTGGTTTATTGAGGGGTCAGTATCACCCGCTTGTAGGGCAGGTGCCCCATCAGGCAGTCGTCAAGCCCATGAACGCGCGCACTGATAAGTTCAGGGTCCACCGCGTAGTAGAGCGGGATGCGTCCGGGCTGGTCGCCCTCCATCCGCGCCGCCCGGCGGTACAATGCGGTCCGGGCGGCTGGGTTCCGCTCCACGTCGGCGCGGGCGCAGAGGGCGTCAAAGGCGACGTCGTGGTAGCCGGTGTGGTTCTCAGGGCTTTTGGAGGACAGAAGCAGGGTGTAGAAGTCCTGCGGGTCCAGATAGTCCGCGTACCAGCCCAGGACGAAGCAGGGCACGGCGGTATTCTTGTTGATGGCGGCGATCAGCGAGCCGAGTTCCATCTGGCGGACATTGACGGTGACGCCCAGCGTCTGGGTGTACATCTGGCGCAGGACGTCCACGGTCTTCTCGGACAGGGGGTTCTTCTCGTTGCCGTAGATTTCCAAAGGCGGCAGGCCGCGCCCGCCAGGGAAGCCCGCCGCCGCCAGCAGAGCCTTGGCTTTTTCAGGGTCGTAAGGGACGCCCTGGTAGGCGGGATCGCCGCCGGGGATGCCGACGGGCAGCAGGTCCGGGGCGGATGGGTAGACGCCCTCAGTCACGACGGCAGTGATCTTCTTCTTGTCGGTCGCATAGGCGAACGCCTGCCGGACGCGCGGGTCCTTGAAGGGGGCGTAGGAGACCTCGTTCAAGCCCAGATAGTTGACCCCGGCGCGCGGCCAGATCTTGACCTTGTCTTTGAGGCTGGGGTCCTTGCGATCGCTGTCCAGGTCGCCCACTTGCAGGCCACGCATGATGTCTATCCGGCCGCTGGCGAACTCGGCGTGGCGCGTGCCGGGGTCGAGCAGGACGCGCTGCACTTGGCCGCTGATCTTGGGCGCCCCGGCCCAGTAATGCGGGTTGGCGTCCATGTCCACTTCCTGGTCTTTCAGGAACCGGGTGATCTTGAACGCCCCGGCCCCCGCGCCCGCTTCGGCGTCGGCCTCGGTCAGCGGGTTCGTGCCTTCCTTCTGGGCGATGGCCTTGCAGACCACCCAGCCGGTCGGGTAGGTCATGGTGGAGACCCAGTAGGCGATCGGCCGAGTGATGGTGATGGCGACCGTGCGCGGGTCAATGACTTTGACGCCCTTCAGATCGGTGCTCTTGCCGCTGAAGACGTCCAGGGCGCCGACGATGTCCCCCAGATACTGGGCAGCGTCGGGCGAGGACAGCTTCGGGTCCAGGGCGCGGCGTAGGCTGAAGGCCACGTCGTCCGCCGTGACCGGCAGGCCGTTCTGGAACGTGGCCGGGCGCAGGTGAAAGGTGTAAGTGAGGCCGTCTTTACTGATGTCCCACTTCGCGGCCAGGCAGGGCACGACCGTGTTTGCCGGGCTGTACTGCACCAGCCCTTCGTAGTCCTGCTGCAACATTTGACTGGTCTCGACGTCCTGGCACATGGCCGGGTCGAAGGTGACGGGGGCGGTCTGCATGGCGACGCGCAGGATGTTCCCGCCGCCGGACGTGCTGCCGTGGTGACCGCAGCCGGTCAGGGCCAGCAGGGCCGCAAGAATCGGGAAAGGAGCGAGCGATTTCAAGGACGTGCTTTCTATCGGGTCAGGACTATCGCGCCAGTGCGAGGGTGAGGTGTTTGTACGGGAGGTGTCCCATCAGGCCATCATCAATGCCGGAAACGTAGGGCTTGATCAGCTCGACGTCCTGCTGGTAATAGAGCGGGATCATCGGCACCTCGTCGGCGGCGATGCGAGCGGCCTGGCGATAGAGGGCGCGGCGTTGCGCGGGGTTCTGCGAGACATCAGCGGCGTCGCAGAGGGCGTCGAACTTGGCGTCGGAGTAGACGACGTGGTTCTCCGCGCTGCCGGTCCGAAGCAGGACCGAGTAGTAGTCCTGGGGGTCCAGATAGTCGGCGGCCCAGCGGATATGGTAGCATTCGAGCGCATTCTTGTCGTTCTGGTGGAGCATCGCGCCGTATTCGCTCACGCGCGACTCGATCTTGAGGCCCAGGGTTTCAGCCCACATCTGCCGGATCTGGTCCACGGTCTTCGCCAGGTCGGGCAGTGACCCGCGGTAGGTGAGCGGGATGGGGGGGATGCCCGCCCCGCCCGGATGGCCCGCCGCCGCCAAAAGCTGTTTCGCTTTGGCGGGGTCATAGGGCAGCCCTTTGAAGGCCGGGTCGAAGCCAGGGATGCCTTTGGCGAGGATGTCTTCGGCCACGTCGCGCTTGCCGCCGAACACGACCGACACGATCTTGTTCTTGTCAATCGCGTAGGCCAGCGCCTGCCGGACGCGCACGTCTTTGAATGCCGGGAACGCTTGCTGGTTCAGGCCGAGGTAGAAGGTGGCGGCGCGCGGGAACAGCCGAGCCTGATCTTTCAGGGCGGCATCCTTGGAGTCGCTTTCAAAGTCGCCGGGCGACTCGTATTGGAGGATGTCAATGTCGCCCTTGACGTACATATCGTGGCGCGTGCCGGCGTCCACCACGACGGGCCGCTCGATTCCGGCGATCTTCGGCGCCCCCTCCCAATAAGTGGGATTCGCGGCCAGGATGACTTTAACATCGCGCGCATAGCTGGTGACTCGGAACGCGCCCGTTCCTGCCCCCTTGGCGTCATCTTCCGCCGTCAGCGCGGCGTCCGTTTTCGCCTCGGCCTTGGAGACGACGTAGCCGGTGGGGTAAGTCAGCGTGTAGATCCAATAGGCTTTGGGCTTGGTGATGGTGATGGCGACCGTCATCGGGTCCAGCACCTTGACGCCCTTCAGGTCGGCCGCCTTGCCCGCATTCAGCTCTTTAGCGCCCGCGATGTCTCCGAGGTAGTTGAGCGCGACGGGCGAGCCGAGTTTCGGGTTCAGAGCGCGCGTCATGGAATACAGCACGTCCGAGGCGGAAACGGGACTGCCGTCCTGGAACTTGACATTGGGGCGCAGGTGGAATGTGTAGGTGAGGCCGTCAGGGCTTACGTCCCACTTCTCGGCCAGGCAGGGCACGACTTTGTTGTCCGGCGACCACTGCACCAGGCCCTCGAAGACCTGCTGGAGCACGTCAATGGTCGGCCCGTCCTCCACCATGGCGGGGTCGAAGGTCGTGGGGGCGTTGATGACCGGGACGCGGAACACGTTGCCCGCGCCGCGCGACGCGGCGCCGTCCTTGTGGCCGCACCCGGCGGCCAGAGCCGCGCCTGCGGCGATCAGAAGGGGGGCGGAAAAACGAAAGCGGGACGGCAAAGAAGTGTACTCCTATCGGGAAACGGCGGGACACGTCGGGAAGAATTGGGCTATTATACCACGCGCCGCCGCCCGCCTTGACAAAAGCCGCCTGCGCTGATAAAATCTGCTCATGAAATCAACTCCTGCGATCCCGGCGATGCTGCTGGGCCTGGCACTCGGGGCGGCACACGCCGCGCCCCCCGCCGCGCCCCACTGGATGAAAATGCCGCTGCTGACGCCCGAGTCAAAGAAGGCCGGCGTCTCCCCCGGCGGCGAGGGCGGCCAGTGGCCGCGCGGGCCGGTCGCCGTGTCCCCCGCCGACCCGGACTTCCTGCTGCTGCCTATTGACGTCGGCGGCCTGTACCGCTCCCTGGACGGCGGCGCGCACTGGGAGGTCAGCATGGCCGGCTGGGACGCGCGGGGCGCCAACGGGTTCGCGATTGATCCCAGGAACGCCCGCCGGGCCATCGGCGTCGCCTCGAACTCCATGGAGTGGAACCCGAACTGGGGACCGTCCCCGCACGGGGTTTACCTGTCCACGGACAAGGCCGCGTCCTGGAAGCACGTCCTGTCTGCCACGCCCGGCGTCGGCGGGACGGTCGCTTACGACGCCCACTCCTATGACGCCGCGAAGGGCTACTGCCTGACGGCCTACTATTTGTCTCCCCATCAGGGCCTGTTCCGGTCGGGCGACGGCGGCGCGTCGTGGGCGCGGCTCGGGGACGGCCCGACGCCGGGCATCAAGGACCGGGACTGGACGGCGGGCGGCGGCCTGGTGGCGAGCCTGACCGTGGACGGCCGGGACGGGACGGTCTGGGTCGGCGGCGCGGGCGGCGTGTTCCGGTCGGGCGACGAGGGGCGGACGTGGGCGAACGTCCGGCAGCCGGACACCTTCGGCCTTGCCGTCGCGCCGGACGGCGCGGTCTACGCGAGCGGCGCGGACAAGGTCGTCGCCTCGCGCGACGGCGGCAAAACGTGGTCGGCGCTGGCCTGCGCCGGGCTGGACACCCTGGGCGGCAAGCCCGTCCAGAACCTCGCCGTTTCGCCCGCCGACCCGCGCCGGATGCTCTGCTGGGTGGCCGGCGACAACTGGAACTGGGCGCGCTACGTTTCGCTCGACGGCGGGGCGACGTTCGCCAAAACGAAGCTCGACAACACGAACGCGCCGCTGGCCTCGAATGCCCGGCAGGGCTACGCCACCTGGAGTCCGGCCGACCCGAACGTCGCCTACACGCTGGGCGGGGACTGGGTGACGAAGTCGGTTGACGGCGGCAAGACCTTCCGCTGGTCCAATAACGGTTACAATGGCATCATGCTGGGCGGCCTGTTCAACTTCAACCCGCGCACCCCAGACACTGTGTTCCTGGGCTTCCAGGACTACAACGGCGCCTTCACGACCGACGGCGGCCGAACCTGGAACTGCCGGGACGTGTCGGGGCTGGGCTGGGGCGGGCAGGAGTACGGCGCTCTGGCGCTGAACCGGCAGGTGATGTGGGCCGGCGACTCCGGCAACTCCTGGTCGCCGCCGCGCCACCTGCGGATCAGCCGCGACGGCGGGACCACCTGGAGATTCGTCCCCGGCGCCGACGGCAAGCCGCTGACGTGGGCTGGGCCGGACGTCTCCCTCGCCGACCCAGCAGACGCCCGCGTCGGC
>JANOOM010000733.1:0-2860 GCA_031421335.1 Armatimonadota bacterium | reverse complement strand
CTGCGGAGCTGCTGGGCGACGTTTTGGCCGCCCGCGACGATTGGGAAGCGGCGGCATTGGTCTACCAGGACGCCCTGAAACTTGAGCCGGGCCGGGCCTCGGCCGAAACCAAGTTCGGCACGGCGATCCTGCGCCGGGTGGAAAGCGAGCGCCGCGCAAAGCTGGGGGTCGCGTATGCGGCCACCGACGCGGCTATGGTGCGGCGGGCCGGCGGGGCGCGCGGCGGCTGGCCGATCATCCTGGGGTCGATGATCTGTCCGGGGCTGGGGCAGGTGGTCCAGGGCCAAGTGGTCAAGGGCGCTGTCCTCATCGGCATCTTCCTGCTCGGCCTGCTGCTGCTGGCCCTGCTGCCGCACGAACAGTCCGGCCGCTCCTACTTCGGCCCCCTCTTCTGGGTCGTCACCGCCCTGCTGACCGGCGACTGGCTGTATGCGGTCGCCGACGCCGCCCAGGCGTCCGGCAAAGACGACAACCCTTCTTAGCCCCCCCCTGAAACAAAGCCCCCCGCCGGTTGTCCTAGAAGCCAGCACGACGACACTCACCGACAGGAGACGACCGCATTGCAAACACGACACCGCCGGACCGGGGCCTTCCTCGCCCTCCTGGGAGCCGCCGCCGCTCTGAGCGCCGGGTGCGGCAGCGGCAGCAGCGACCCGACCGCCCGCATCAAAGGCGTGGCCCTGTCCGCGACGGCGGGCACGGCCGGCGTCCTCGCCAACGGCACCGCCCTGGGCGGTGATCTGAGCTTCGGGCAGAACAGCCCCTACCTGTTCGTCGGCAAGAACCTTTTGACCGGCGGGTTCACGACCAGCACCCCAACGCCGCTCACCACCACCATCACCTACCCGGCCAGCCCGGCCCTGCAAGTCAACACCGGCCTGTTCTACACCGCCTACCTGATCGGCCAGGCCGCCCTGCCCGACGTCTCGCTTGCCAAGCCCGACCCGCGCCTGCTCCAGACCGTTCTGACCGGAGACCGGGGCGCGGCGGCCGGCTACAGCGCCGCCGCCCCCAAAGCCGACCCGCCCGCCGGGTGCGCCAACGTCCGCGTCCTGAACGGCGCGTCCGACGCCGGGCCGGTGGACGTCCTGGTCAACGGCAAGGCCGCCTTCCCCGCCGTCGCCTACCCCGCTTTCCCGACGCGCGCCGCCGCTACCGACATCGCCGCCCCAGCTGTCAACCCGGTCACGCTCTACCAGGTCCTCCCCGCCGGGACGCTCTCGGTCCAGGTGAACGTGGCGGGCACGGCCACCGTGCTCGTGCCGCCCACGAACGTCTCGGTCTCGAGCGGCAAGGCATACACCCTCGTCATCACCGAGCCGACGGCGGCCCGGGCTGCACCGGCTTACGGGATCTACACGTCGGGCGACCAGGAGTAGTACCTAACCCCGCGACAAGTCGCGACCCTGGCGCAACTGCACCCGACTCCCTGTTAGGGAAGGGTGAGTACAGGCAGGGTGAGCACGAGACATTAGGAGCAACAAAGCCCCCGCCTCTGGACAAGAGGTGGGGGCTTTCTCTTCGTACTAGCTCCTCACCCTTCCCTAACAGGGAGTCGGGTGCAGTTGCGCCAGGGTCGCGACTTGTCGCGGGGTTAGGTCCCCATCGCCGCCCCCACCAGCTTTCCCGCGTCCCCTCCATCCCTCGGCAGGCGCGGCAGGCGCTGGAGCTGCCAGTAGATGTCGTGCGCGATCTTGTCGCCGTGCGCGAGCGGCCCGAGCGGGCCAAGCAATTCCATCTCGATGTAGGCGGTCGCCCCGGCGTTCGTGTAGACCTCGGCGGACATGCCGCCGTCCGGGTAAAGGGCGTCGGGCGTGTAAGTGTAGTGCTCGGAGAACAAAACGTCGCCGCCATACAGTGACGCCGCCCACCCCGCCGCCGATGCGGTCCCGATCTTGTGCGTCTTGACCTTGTCCCGCGTGATCCGCAGCAGCTCGCCCGTCTTGGTGAAGTTCGGGGCGGCGGGGACGCCGCCGGCATCGCCCAGCGAGACGAAACCGCCGGGGAAGGCCCCCCCCGAGGCCAAGGGCAGAAAGAGGGTGCCATCGCCGCGCGTCTGCGTGATGGACCAGATGCCCATCGGGAAGCCGTCGCGCGGCCCCAAAGCGTCCAGGTCTTTTACAAGTGTCTGAGCGATGTAGAGCCGGGCCTCGCCCGGCTTCAGGGTGATGGTGCGCGTGGCGCGGGCCGCGAAGGCGAGGCTGTCCGGGGTAGTCAGCCGAACGCCGTTCGGCAGGATCTGGGCCACTTCGGGATCGCCGTCGAAGGTCTGGTCCGGGGGCCAGGCGCGGGCGTTGTGCTTGCCCCACTCGGACTGCGGGGAGGGCCAGAGCTTGTCGCCGCCGAAGGCTGCCCAAGTCGCGGCGTCGGCGTCGGCGACACTTTTGCCTTCCCAGTCGGGGTTGACGAAGAGGGGGCTGGTTTCGGGGTGCCCGGCGAGGGAAAAGTCCATGATGCGCCCGATGCTCGGCACGACAACGGCCTCGACGACGCCATTGGACAGCTTGACGGCCCCGTCCCACCCATGCCAGGTGAGCCGGGTGACGGAAACGGGGGCGAGCTTTTTGGGGGTGGCGCTCGCGGAAAGCGCGGGCAGGCAGAGAAGCAGCAGGGCGGCAGGGAACAAGGCGGCGATGGATGATGGGCGCATGGAGCGATTGTAACAGACGCGGGGGCGGCTGTCAAGGATGGGCGGCGGGCGTGGCCGTCAGGCGGTTAGGCGGCGGGCGTGGTCGGACGGCGGGCGTGGTCGGACGGCGAGCGTGGTCGGGCGGCGAGCGTGTTGGACGGCGAGCGTGGTTGGTCGGCGAGCGTGTTGGTCGGCGAGCGTGTTGGACGGCGAGCGTGGTTGGTCGGCGAG
>JANOOM010000732.1:0-5457 GCA_031421335.1 Armatimonadota bacterium | reverse complement strand
TGAGGCCCTCCCAGAGCAGGAACTGGCTGATGTTGGGCGCGGCCCGCTCCAAGACTTTGCCGGTCGCCTCGGGCGTCACGTCGCGCGGGCTGAAGCCCGTCCCGCCGGTCGTCAGGATGACGTCGCACTCGTATTCGTCCGCCCAGCGCTTCAGCGTCTCAGCGATGATTTTCTTATCGTCCGGCACGACGGCCTCTAAAGCGACGACAAACTTGTCCGAGGGCAGGCTCTTTTTGACAGCCGGGCCGGACAGGTCCTCGCGCTCGCCCGCGCTGCACCGGTCGCTGACCGTCAGCACGCCGACCCGTATCATCTCTCCCATTTTTCCTCCCATTCGAACGGGCCACTCTTCCCGCCAGTCTTCGAGACCAGATGAACGCCCTCGATCACCATGCGCTTGTCCACGGCCTTCGCCATGTCGTAGACGGTCAGGGCGGCGCCGGTCGCCGCCGTCAGCGCTTCCATCTCGACGCCGGTCTGCGCCACCGTCGTCGCCGACGTCCTGATCGTCAGCCGGTCCTCGCCAAACTCGAAGTCCACCGACACATCGGACAGGGGGAGCGAATGGCAGAGGGGGATCAACTCATCCACCCGCTTGGCCGCCAGCACCCCGGCGACGCGGGCGACGGCCAGGGCGTCCCCCTTGGCGAGTTCGTTTTGACGAATCTTGTGCATCGTTTCCGGCCGCATGGTGATGACCGCCTGGGCGGTCGCAACGCGGCGGGTGGTTTCCTTGGCGGACACGTCCACCATGCGGGCCTTGCCGTGTTCGTCAATGTGGGTGAGGTCAGACATGCGGATTTAACCTGAATGAACGAAGGCTGTAGCCTCAAAGCAATCGACGCACAGAAAGACGTACACCATGCCACAGTCGGCAATGTCGTACTCGTCGCCAATCGAGTCAAGCTGCCCATAGAACGACATGGGCTGCCCGCAACTCGGGCATTCCGGTATCTCTTCTGGCTGCAACAGTTCAGGCTCGCCGCCAAGCCGATGCCGCGTTCCGACTTCTGGGTCAGCCCACTTGAAGCCCATCGCTTGCCGGGCCTCTTCGTTGAGCGGTGTCGCCGCTAGTTTGAAGGGAGGTATTTTCCTCATCTACAGCCCCAATTCATCCAAACAAACCATGCCATGAATGGCACGGCTAGACGGCGCGGACGCCAAAAATCTCCGCTTCGCGGGGATGGGGAAGATACTCTGAGTGCCGCGAAGCGGTACTTCCTGCCACAGGCCGTGTAGCCGTGCCATTCATGGCGTGGCACAAATTTTGTGCAGTGACCCCGTTCGTTTTCGCAATTTTAGCGCGGTGCTTTGTGTGCCTGATAGACCCGTTGCCACTCGTCCATCAGGGCAAGGCGCACAGAGTCGTCGCCATCCGCATCATAAACAAGCCAGCCGTCAAGTTCTGCGGACAACTCGCGGAGCATCATCGCTTGATGGGGACTAATGCTCTCCCTCCAATTTGGGTTCGAGGATGTCTCATGGAGGACATCCCAGATCGCATATTCGGCCCCCATCTCCCAGGACGCGTAGTAAGCGTCTTCGCTGATCTCTGACATCAGCATAGAGAGGAGCGTCACCATTGTTTTCTTGCTGAGTGCCGTTGTTTGTACCCAATGCCCATTATACCTCGCCCCCCATCCACATACAAGCAAGGCGCCCCTTGACAGGCATAGTAGACGCTTGGTATAATCAGGTGTCTACAGTAGAAGGGAGTCTACGCTATGTCCGTCGGTTGGCTGTTTCTGGATATGAACTCATTTTTCGCCTCGGTCGAGCAGCAGGAACACCCCGAGCTGCGCGGTAAGCCGGTCGCGGTCGTCCCGCTGATGTCGGACACGACCTGCTGCATCGCGGCGTCTTATGAGGCGAAGGCATATGGCGTCAAGACGGGGACGAACGTCGCCGAGGCGAAGCGGCTCTGCCCGAGCCTGCGGCTGGTCGAGGCGAAGCACGGGCCGTACCGAGAGTATCACGCGCGGATCATCGAGACGGTGGGAAACTGCCTGCCCGTGACGGAGGTGTGGTCGGTGGACGAGATGGTCTGCAAGCTGTGGGCGAACGAGCGGCACCTCAGTGACGCCATGCGGATGGGGGAACACATCAAGGCGCGCATCAAGTCGGAGATCGGGGACTGCATGCATTGTTCGGTGGGACTGGGGATGAACCCCTTTCTCGCCAAAGTAGCCGCCGAGATGCAGAAGCCGAACGGACTGGCCGTTTTAGACGCCGATGACCTGCCGCACAAGCTGTATCGGATGGCCTTGACGGACTTTCCGGGCATCAGTGTGGGCATGGAAGCGCGGCTGCACGCGGTGGGGGTGCGGACGACCGAGCAGATGTATGCGCTGACACTGCTGCAAATGCGGGCGATCTGGGGCGGCGTCCAGGGGGAGCGCTGGTGGCACGGCCTGCGCGGGCACGAGATCGCGCGCCCGCCGGCGGTCCGGCGCAGCGTCGGCCACTCGCACGTTCTGGCCCCTGCCCTGCGGACGCCGCGCGGGGCGGCTTCGGTGGCGGGGCGGCTGCTGGAAAAGGCGGCAGAGCGGATGCGGCATTTGGGCTATCAGGCGCGCGGCCTGGCCCTGCACGTCCGCTCGGAAGACGGACGGACTTGGGCGGCCAAGCGGCGCCTCCTGCCCGCTTCCGATACCTGGACCCTACTGGAGACCTTGCGGTCTTTGTGGGAACATCCGTTCCCCTCGGTGCGCCAGGTCGGCGTCGTGCTGTACGACCTGCTGCCGGACGGGCAGTGGACGCCTTCGCTGTTCGGGGAGGACACGGAGCGGCGCGCGGCGACGCGGGCGGTGGACGAGATCAACCGCCGCTTCGGGCGCGGGACGTTATCGCTGGCCTCGGTGGTGCCGGTGCGGGGGGCGGCGGAGGATAAGATCGCGTTCGGGAAGATCGGGGAGATGGACTAGGACGGCCCCCGCTAATGTTGGGGAAGTAGGGACCCACCCCGCCGCAAGGGGCGGCCCTTGCGGCGGGGTGGGTTTTCCTCTGGCTCCCCCGGCATTGGGGGCAGGGGGGGCCTCTTTGGGTATATCCTTTCATGCTATTCCTCGGCTTAGACCTCGCCTGGGGTGCCAAGAACACCAGCGGCGGCTGCGTCCTTTCCTGCTCGCCCGGCCCACGAAGCTGGGGGACCGTGCTGGACTTCACCGAGGCACTGGGCGACGATGACGAGATCGTCGCGTGGGTCAAGCGTTGGGACGCCGAGGCCGGAGCGGAGGGCCTCCTGCTCGGCGTGGACGCGCCGCTGCTGGTGCCGAACCTGACAGGGAGGCGGCCCTGCGAGGCCGAGATCGGGCGGCGGTTCGCGCGCGTCCAGGCGGGGGCACACCCGGCCAACCGAACGATCTTCAAGGACAATGTCCGGGGTGAGCGGCTGGTGGCGCGGCTGGCGGTGGAGGGCATCACCGACGATCCGTACCTCGATACCCCGCGCCAGGTGGGTAGGCGGCAGATGATGGAAGTGTTCCCCCACCCCGCTCATGTCATATTGTTCGGGCTGACGCGGACGCTCAAGTATAAACCAAAACCGGGCCGTGACTACGCGAGCCGCTGGGCGGCGATGAACGAGTACAGCCGCCTCCTGCGTGGGCTGACGGCGCACGACCCGCCCCTGGTACTGCCGGAGGGCTGGCCGCCCGCCGACACGACCGGCGTTATCGCCGGGGCGCTGAAGCGGCTGGAAGACGGCATGGACGCGCTCACCTGCGCTTACATCGTTTACTGGTACTGGTGGCACGGCGCGCAGGGCGCGGAAGTGCTGGGGGACCTGACGGACGGCTACATCGTCATCCCGTGCCGGAAGAATCAGGTACAATAGCCTATGCCTGCCTCGCCGCTCCCAGTCCTGCAAACGCCGCGCCTGGCCCTGCGCCCCATGACTGTCGCCGACACGGACGCCGTTTACAAGATGATCGCCGCCTCGCGCGACTCGTTCGCGCGCTGGTTCGGCTGGGCGCGGGAAAGCACGCGCGAGTCGGTGCAGGAGTACGTCCAGCAGGCGTCGGACGCGGCAACGATCGGCAGCGCCTGGCACTACGTCGTGCGGACGCGGCCAGGGAGCCTGATCGCGCGGATCGGCCTGACGCAGATCGACACGGTCAACTTCAGCGCCGAACTGGGCTACATGATGCGGACGGACTTCGAGGGCAGCGGGCTGATGACCGAAGCCGCGCTGGCCCTTCTGTCTTATGCTCTTGGCGCGGGCGGCTTGCACCGCATCACCGCCTATGCCGATGTGGAAAACGTGGGCAGCCAGAAGGTGCTGGCCCGTCTGGGCTTTCGGCACGAGGGGACCGCGCGCCACATGCTGCACCTGCCCGAGCGCGGCTGGCGCGACCACCATGCCTACGGGCTGCTGGAAGGGGAACTGCGTGACGGACGGAAGTAGGCCGCCGGACCTTCTGGTCTGCGCGGCGACGGACATGGAGCTGCAAGCGTTCGGCCCTCGGAGCGAGGAGGTCGGACAAGACAGCTTTCTGACCGGCGTCGGCGTCCCGGTCGCGCTTGCTCAGACATTACTTGTCGCGGGACGTCTGCGGCCTGCGCGCATCCTGAATATCGGCATCGCGGGGGCGTATCCGGGCAGCGGCCTTGCCATCGGCGACATCATAGTCGGCACCTCGGAGGTCTACGGCGATGTCGGCTTCGAGCTGCCGGAGGAGCCGCGTTTCCGCCACATCAGCGAGTCGCCGTGGGGGGCGCCTTACCAGGAGCCTGTGACACTGACCGTGTTCCCCGAGTTCGCAGGGGCGCGCGAAGGGCGCGGATGTACAGTCAACGCCTGCACCGGGACGGAGGCCACCGGGCGGCTGCGTGAGCGGCTTTTCGGGGCCGCGTTTGAGACGATGGAAGGCGCAGCGGTGGCGTATGCAGCATACAGGCTCTTCACTCCTGTCTGCGAGATACGCGCCATCAGCAACATCGCCTCCGACCGAGACATGCGGCCCGAGAACATCAAGCTCGCCCTCGATAGCCTCCGGTCTTACCTCCAACAATGCCGAGAAAGAACACCATGACCGACCTCAGCCTGGGCATCTCGCCCTGCCCGAACGACGTTTTCATCTTCAGCGGCCTCCTTCTGGGCGCGGTCCATGCCGAGGATATGACGTTCCATGTGGACTTCCAGGACGTGGAAACTCTGAACGCCCGCGCGCAGGCGGGGACGATGGACGTGGTCAAGATCAGCTATGCCAATTATTCGCACTGCCGGGATGCGTATGACTTGCTGCCCTGCGGGGGCGCTCTGGGGCGCGGCGTCGGCCCGCTGCTGCTGTCAAACGGCGGCGGCTGGGACCCGGACGGCGAGGTCCTGGTGCCGGGCGAGTACACGACCGCGAACTTCCTGCTGGACTTCTACGCCGGCCGCCCGCTCCGCAAGCGGTTCCTGCCATTCGATACGCTCTACGCGCGCCTGCTGGACACGCCGGGCGCGCAGGGCGT
>JANOOM010000731.1:0-6483 GCA_031421335.1 Armatimonadota bacterium | reverse complement strand
CCTTTTCATTGGTCTAGTAATCGGAGCAAAAGTAGACCAATTCGGACTTTCCAAACGCCGTTCTTCGGACCTACGGCGTTCAGGCGGTCCACCCGGACGATTTCCTTGTCGGCCTTTTTGACTATCCTTCCGGGAAACCGGCCCTCTCCATCAGGAGAATTGTCCAACGCGCGAGCGGGGGGATAGGGGGTAGTTCTTCTGTCGGCGGTAGAAATACCAAAGCCCTCCTACCACATAGCATCCGCCCGCAAAATCGTGGCCGGCACTGAAAGTGCCGGCCACACGCTGGGCGCGATAAATCGCGCCCCTACTTTTTCGACCCCGCCGGCAGCAGCTTCTTCAGGCGACTGAGTTCGTCGCGCAGCTCGGCGGCGCGCTCGAACTCCAGGGACCGCGCAGCCTGCTTCATCTCCTTCTCGATGTCGGCTAGGGCGGACATGAGCTGATCTAAAGGCAGGGTCTCGGGATTACGGTTGCGTGAGATGTTGTAGTACGACTTCTGCTCGGCGATCTTTTTGGACTCGATGACCTCGCGAACGGCCTTGTTGACCGTGTAGGGCGTGATGCTGTGCTCGGTATTGTAGGCCACTTGGATTTCGCGGCGGCGGTCGGTCTCGCCCATCGCGCGCTCCATCGAGCCGGTGATGCGGTCGGCGTACATGATGACCTGGCCGCCGACGTTTCGGGCAGCCCGGCCGATGGTCTGGATCAGCGAGGTTTCGGAGCGCAGGAAGCCCTCTTTGTCTGCATCCAAGATGGCGACGAGCGAGACTTCCGGCAGGTCCAAGCCTTCGCGCAGAAGGTTGATGCCGATGATGACGTCGTAGATGCCCAGCCGCAGGTCGCGCAGGATCTCGGTCCGCTCCAGCGTGTGGATATCGGAGTGCAAATAGTTGACCTTGATGTTCAAGTCCAGCAGGTACTCGGTCAGGTCCTCAGACATCTTCTTAGTCAGGGTTGTCACCAGGACGCGCTCGCCCCGGCTGGTCCGCACGCGGATCTCGTTCAGCAGGTCGTCCACCTGGCCGCGCGTCGGCTTGATGATGATCTCGGGGTCAATCAGGCCAGTCGGGCGGATGATCTGCTGTACGATCTGCTCCGAGTGCTCCCGCTCGAAGGCGGCGGGCGTGGCCGAGACGAAGATGCACTGGCTGACGCGCTCCTGGAACTCCTCGAACTTCAGGGGCCGGTTGTCGCCCGCCGAGGGCAGGCGGAAGCCGTATTCGATGAGCGTGTTTTTGCGCGCCTTGTCGCCGTTGTACATGGCCCGAAGCTGGGGCAAAGTCTGGTGGGACTCGTCAATGACCACCAGATAGTCGTCCGGGAAGTAGTCCAGCAGCGTGCTGGGAGCGGTGCCGGGCGCGCGCCCATCGAACCAGCGCGAGTAGTTTTCGATACCGTTGCAGTAGCCGACCTCGCGGATCATTTCCAGGTCGAAGCGTGTGCGCTGCTCAATGCGCTGGGCTTCCAGCAGCTTGCCCTGCTGCTTGAACAGGGCGATACGCTGGTGCATCTCATCTTCAATGCCGATGACCGCCTGTTCCTGCCGCTCCGGGCTGGAAACGAAGTGGGAGGCGGGGAAGACCGTGATCTCGTCCTTGCTGGCCTGCACTTCGCCGGTCAACGGGTCCACGATCGTGATCTTCTCGACTTCATCGCCGAAGAACTCGACGCGCACGACGATCTCCTCGTCGGCGGGCTGGAGTTCCAGCACGTCCCCCCGGACCCGGAACGTGGAGCGAGTCAGGACGATGTCGTTCCGGGTGAACTGCATGTCCACCAGGCGTCGGAGCATATCATCCCGGTCGTACTCCTTGCCGCGCTCGAACTTCAGGATGATGCGCGCGTACTCTTCAGGGGCGCCCAGGCCGTAGATGCACGAGACCGAAGCGACGATGATCACGTCGCGCCGCTCCAGAACGGCCTGAGTCGCCGAGTGCCGCAGCCGGTCTATCTCGTCGTTGATGGCCGAGTCTTTCTCGATGAAGGTATCGGTGGATGGGATGTAAGCTTCGGGCTGATAATAATCGTAGTACGAGACGAAATACTCGACGGCGTTCTCGCCGAAGAAGTCCCGGAATTCGGAGCAGAGCTGGGCCGCCAGCGTCTTGTTGTGCGCGATGACGAGGGTGGGCCGCTGCACCCGCTCGATCACGTTGGCTGCTGTGAAGGTCTTGCCGGTGCCCGTGGCCCCGAGCAGGGTCTGGTACTTGTGCCCCTGCCTCAGCCCCGCCGTCAGCTTGTTGATTGCCGCCGGCTGGTCGCCGGACGGGTTGTATTGGGAGATGACCTTGAAATCCATCCGCTGTCTCCTAATTCGTTGGGTTGGCCGCCAGCCAGTCGCTCGGCGTCAGGACGGGGACGGCCCGCGCGCCCCGCGTCAGCATCACGGCGTTCCGTGTGATCAGCGTCGCGCCGAACTCCTGCGCCAAAGCGACATATGCAGCGTCCGGTCCGCGCAGGCGGTAGAATATGACGAGGTACGCTGACCGGCGGGCGCGATCCTGCGTCAGTCCGCCGAGCGAGAGGTGATGAAAACATTGGCGTCAATCGTCAGCATCAGCGCCTCATCTCAGTGACGACTACCACCGCCGACAGGTCCGTGTTCCAGGCGGCCGATACTTCTTCTGTGAGCGCGTCTCATTCCCGTTTCCACTGCTCATACGCCTGCTGCCGCTGTTGCGGCGTCTGCTCCGGTTCTACAACCAACCGCTGTCCGGTCGCCTCCACCGTGTACTTGGTGTGCGGCTTCGCTTCGCCCAGAAGTTCCGGCGACAGCACCAGTTGCCCTTCCTCATCCATCTCGATCACCTGCGTCATGGCACCGCCCCTCCACGCAAGACGGCGGCCTTCAGACACTTCCGAAGACCGCCCAAACCGATGTTCTATTGTACCTGAACGGGCGCGTTTTTGCCCGGCATTCGGGGAGGAGGCTTTCCCGCGCTCGCCGAAAACAGATTCAGTCACCGTTGACTTGGATCTGGTTATGGACGGTCTTGTCCTCACCCAGCGTGTCGCGGGCGACCCGGCCCGCGCGGGCCTTGTCCTCGGCGCTGTTGACCATGCCACGCAGATAAACGCTATCGGCGTCGGCGCGGACGTGGATCGTCGTCGGCAGGTTCGCAGCGGCCAGGGCTGCCGAGACCCGCGACTGCAGCTTCAGCTTGTCAATCTGCGGCCTCGCCTGACGCTCCGCCTTCTGAGCTTGATCGTTGACGATGGCGGCATTATGCTGGGTGTCCTGCTTCGCACTGTCGAGCGTCTGCTGCGAGCAGCCGCCGGCTGCCATTCCGAGGCCGATGAGGGCCGAAAATAGGGCCAGTGTTGACTTTCTCATAATAGACCTCTTGCCTAAGTTCCTTACCCTAAACGGCAGGGCTGAACCCCCGTGCTTCGGGAAAGCAACTCCCCACCTTTTACTCTTCTCAGGATGTAAATGCCTCGGAGCTTGCTCCGCAACCTTATTTGTCTGCTCCGGCTGGCCGTTTCAGCGGCCACTTCTCTGAGGCGCCTTGCCGCCGCACTCTTTCTGATACCCCGCAGCTTGCTGCGGCGGAGATTTCATTCCGCTACGGAGCGCAGCGACTAGGAGACGCGGGCAGGGGAAAGACCGGGATCAGAAAGACTAATACTCTTCGCCCGCGAAGGCGGGGGCTTGCACTCTCAAGGCCCAGGGGTTCAGTCCTGCCGTTTAGGGTAAGGAACTTAGGCAAGAGGTCTAATGACTTCAGTGTTCCCGACGCCCTGCGTAATCAACCCCAAGAAAGACTCCTACCACATGACGACGCTGCCCGACATCACACAGACCTTGCTCTCCTGCAAGAAGGCCAAGGGCCTGAGTTTCGCTGACCTTGAGCCGCTGGTCGGCCTCGACGAGATCTGCATCGCAGCTATTATCTACCGCCAGGCGACCGCGACACCTGAGGAGGCCCGGAAGCTGACGGCGGCCCTCGGCCTGGGGCCGGACGTCGCTGATCAACTCACCGACTACCCCATCAAGGGTCTGGGGCCGGTCGTGCCGACCGACCCGATGGTGTATCGCTTCTACGAGATCGTACAGGTCTACGGGATGCCCCTGAAGTCGGTCATCCAGGAGAAGTTCGGTGACGGCATCATGTCCGCCATTGACTTCACCATGCACGTCGAGAAGGTAGAGGACCCCAAGGGCGACCGGGTCAAGCTGACGCTGAACGGGAAGTTCCTGCCCTACAAGAAGTGGTGACTCCCCCATTCAGGGGACGGGGATCAGGCCCCATTCCCGATGGGGAACGTCGCCCGACTTTTGAGCGGGGCGGAACACACAGAACCCGTCCGGCTGGACGACAAGGACACGCCGCCACCCGGCACCGCCGGAAGCAGCGGGGCGGAGGACACAGAAACCCCCGCCCCGCCCGCTGACGTGCCATTTCTGGCCGCCCAGTGCCGCATAGGGGCTGAGTCCGGTCCTGCCGCCGGGGAGCGCGGTGAGCGCGTCCCCGCCCGGCTGGGCGATGATTTTGTAAGTGCCGTCGGGGACCGCTATCGTCTTGACCTGCCACCAGTTGACACTGACGCCGCCCGTGTTCCAGACGAGCGACACGTCGTGGGTGCTGTTGTAGGCAAACGAATAAATGCCCATGTCTACGGTCGCCCAGGTCTGCCTGCCGCCCGTCTTGGGGATGCTCACGGCGGGATGGCTGATGCCGTCAATGACGAAGTGCATCTTCCCGCCTGACGTTACAGACGCCGCCCGCACTTGCAGCCGGACCTTCCCCTCGATCGGCACTTCCCGCCACCGCAGCGTTTCGCCCGCCTGACCCAGACAGACGTCATACCCGCCATCGAGGTCGGCCGTGTCCTCAATGGCGATGTTTCCGTTGCGGTAGTAGTTCGGCTTGCCGGGGAGCGGAACCGCGCCCGAGAACGAGTCACACCCCTCGGCCTCCTCTTTGAGATCCAGGGGGAAGGCGTTGTTGCTGTGGCGGCGCACCAGATTGATCCTCTGATTCGGGTAGTCATAATAGGTCTGGGCATACCCGAGGGCGGCACCGTCCGGGGCGAGATCGCGCGCTCGCCACAGGGTGGTGTTCTCCCAATAGTCGTCGAAGCCCTCGATGAACGTTGACACGCATGCGCCGTTCCCAATCGTCGCGTTTAGGCCCGTGACCAGCGTCGCCCCATGTTTGGGGTCAACGATCCATGTTCTCGCATTGCCGTCAGAATTGTTGGAGATGTGGAACTGGGGGATGCAGGTGCCCAGGGCCGTGCCGTTCTGGGTGCTCACATTCCACGTCGAGTAGTCTGGCCCCGGCACGGGAGTGAACCAGGGATAGACGGCGTCCACGACGCCAGGCGCGGCACTGGAAGGGTCGTTCTTGACCCAGTCAGCGGAAACCATGATATACGGGTTAAACCCGAATGTGCTCCGGCACTGCTGACGGAGGTAGTTCAGGAGCTTGGAGCCGTTGCCGTTCAGGTGGGATAGAAAAGCCGGCGCCGCAGACCAGATCGCGTAAGCCGGACGGCCCTGGATCTTATACCGATTGGCGTCTGGGACGCTCTGAAAAAACACTTTCAGGTTTTTGTCCCAGACGTAGGCCCGGCTGGCCGGGTCGCCGACATCGAACGGCACTTTGTAGCCATAGCCGTTGCCGTGATCGAAGTTCCACAGGGCGGTCCAGGAGGCGGGGTCGTCGTCGAACGGCATGACCTTGATCCTATTGCCCAGCCGGCGCTTCTTAAGGGCTGCCACGAGATTGGCGAAGGTTGCGGGTTGTTTATTCCCCTTCAGCCATACGGCGACGAAATCTATCTGGGCGGATTGGTACTGTTCCACCATGTTATCCCAGTAGCGGGCGTGGCTGCCCGCCGGCTGGTTATACATCGGGAGCGCGTAAACAGTGTTTTTTTGCGAGAACATGAGGAGGCTGTTGGCATCCATCTGGCTGTTGCTGAATGCGTCCACATCGGCATTCACGTCCGCGCCTAGACACCCGGCATGAGCGCTCGGAGCAGCCGCCAATAAGGCGAAGAGTGAGACAGTGAAAAGCAGGCAGAGCATCATGGGAGTTTTGATCATATCACTTTTCCAGTCGAGTCAGAACCGCAGGCCGTGCGCCGTCAGCCAGCCAATGCGGGCGATCCCCGTGAGCAGGATCAGGGCGGCGGCGCCCATTCCCAGGCGCCCGGCGGCGCGGGGCGTCACGGGCCACAGTGTCGCGCCCCGCCACAGGAACAAGCCGTTACGGACCCACAGCAGCAGGAAGACCGCATAAACGAGCCAGCCCAGCGGGTGCCAGTGCAGCGACTCGATCCACCGCCCGTGGCCCAGGCAGACAAAAGCGCGGGTCAGCCCGCAGCCGGGGCAGGGGAGGCCGGTCAGGTTGTAAAAGGGGCAGACGGACGGCAGGTGACCGAGAGACCCATCGGGGCCGGGCGGAGGCAGCAAGAGGCTGGCTGTCAGGACCGCCGACAGCGTTGCCCATACCCCGGTGGCGCTGGCCC
>JANOOM010000730.1:0-10276 GCA_031421335.1 Armatimonadota bacterium | reverse complement strand
CCCGCACTTGTCTGAACCCGCACTCGTCTGAACCCGCATTCGCCTTGACCCGCCCGTCTCCGCCCGCAACGCCCCCATCCACGGACTGCCCGCCCCCATCCCTCCCCCATCTCTTCTTCACCCTTCCCTAACAGGGAGTCGGGTGCAGTGGCGCCAGGGTCGGCGCTCGCGCCGGGGTTAGGTCTCATGCGTATCAGCAAACAATTTTGGCAGGGCTTCGCGCGGAATGCTCTCTGGGTGTTCTTCATCGTCCTGCGCCGCGTGCCGTGGGCGCCCGCGCTGGCTTGGGGTACGGCGATGGGCACACTCGCCTACCATGCGTCCGCGCGCTACCGAAAAGTCGCCGACAAGAACCTGAAGATGCCTACGGTGACTCGCTCACGGAGCATCAGCGGCAAGACCTCATCAAGCGCGTCTTCCAGCACTTCACCCGCGCCTTGCTTGTCGAGTTCCTCAAAGGCTCGAACATGACCCTGGCTCAGATGTCCCAGCGCGTCAAGCTGGACTCGCTCGCGCCGCTCGAAGAGGCCCTGGCGCGCGGCAAGGGCGTGATCGTCATCGCAGCCCACTTGGGCAACTGGGAGTGGAGTGCCAAGTATCTGGCGATGCTGGGACACCCCCTCCTGCTGATCGCCCGGCAGAGTGAGGACTCGAAGTTCAACGCGCTCACGGACCGCATCCGCGGCAACGACGGCAGTATCATCCAGCCGCGTGGCGACTCGCCCCGCGCCATCCTCAAGAGGCTGCGCGAGAACGGGCTGGTCGCCATCGTCCCCGACCAGAAATCCGAAGACGTGTTCGTGCCGTTCTTCGGCAAGCTTGCTGGGACGGTCGCCGGCCCTGCCGTTCTAGCCCTCAAGACGGGGGCGACGCTGCTGCCGCTCTTCTGCCCGCGCCAGCCGGACGGCACCTACAAGATCGTCTTCTACCCGCCCATCATCGCCGAGTCGACGGGCGACCGGGACGCCGACGTTCTACGGATCATGACGCAGGTCACGGCAGTCGTCGAGGACATCATCCGGCAGTACCCCGACCAGTGGCTCTGGCTGCACGACCGCTGGCGTGTGCCACCGCCTGCAAGCCTGACTCTTGAAACGAGCGAGAATGCCCAGACTCCTGCCGCCGCTCACTGAAGTCGCGCGCCTGCTGATCGTCAAGACCAGCTCCATCGGCGACGTCATCCACGCTCTGCCTGTCGTGCAGGCCATCAAGGAGGCCGCGCCGCATCTGACCCTCGGGTGGGTAGTCCGACGGCGCTGTGCGGATGTACTGCGTGGCAGCCCCTTTATTGACGCTCTCCACGTCATGCCAGACAAGCCGACGCTGGGCGAGTTACGCGCCCTCCAGGCTAAACTAAAGGCAGGTCACTATGACGTGGCACTGGACATGCAGGGGCTTTTCCTCAGCGGCCTGGTGACGCGGCTATCGGGGGCGCCGGTGCGGGTCGGCTGGGACCGCAACCGCGAGGCGAATGCACTGTTCCTGACTCACCCCGTCATCCCAGGCAAAGCGCAAGGCCGGCACGAGGTGGACCAATTGTACGGCTTCGCGGAAGCTCTCGGAGTGCAGGCACCGCACCCCGAGTTCACGCCGCAGCCGTTTCTCGCCGCCGAAGCAATGGGCCGGATGCAGGAGTGGCTGTCGGACCTGCCGCGCCCACGGATCGCGCTGAACGTCGGCGCTTCGCGCGCCTACAAGCGCTGGCCCGCCGACAACTGGGCGTCCGTCGCCCGCGCCCTGACGGCCTCGGGCCGGAGCGT
The DNA here is from genome assembly GCA_031421335.1 of Armatimonadota bacterium. Lineage (GTDB taxonomy): Bacteria > Armatimonadota > Armatimonadia > Armatimonadales > Capsulimonadaceae > JANXMY01. The sequence goes on along the minus strand of JANOOM010000730.1, from coordinate 8,516 downwards.
GGTCTTTGTCGGCGACAAAAACGACGCCGAAACGGTCGCACTTGTCACGCCCGGCCTGACGGGTGGTTTTCTCGATCTCGCCGGCAGAACGACGCTGCGTGAGCTAGCCTCCGTCCTCGCCGCCTGTGACCTGCTGGTGACGGCGGACACCGGCCCCATGCACATCGCCGTGGCCGTCGGCACGCCCGTCGTCGCCCTGTTCGGGGCTACCGACCCCGCCCGGCATGGACCCTACGGCGCGCGCAACGTCGTCCTGCGCGACCCAGCGCCCGGTGCGGTCGTCGTGGGAAAGCGCCCGACGGATGAAGTCGGGGCGGCCTGCATGGCGCGGATCACGCCGGACGACGTGCTGGCGGCGGTCGCCGAAAAATTGACTTCTTTGCGGGTAAAATAGGGAACGATGCACAAGTTTTTGGTCGTGAACATGAACTACATGGGGGACGCCCTGCTGACGACGCCGGCCATCGCTGCGCTGCGGCGGGCCTACCCCGACGCCCGCATTGACACCGTCGTCGGCGCGGGCGCGGCGGCCGAGGTTCTGGAAAATAATCCGGATTTAGACCTCATCATCGCCCGGACGTCGCGCGGGAGCTGGGGGCGCGTCCTCCAGACGTACCGGCTGCTGCGGGACGGCAAGTACACCGACGCCGTCATCCTGCCACCCCTGTCCGCCTACGCCGCCGCCGCCTGGCTGGCCCGGACCCCGCGCCGGGTGGGGCAGGGGGGGCGCGGCATGAACCGCTTCCTGACCGAGCTGCGGCAGACGCGGGCGGTGCATATGGCCGACGCCATGCTGGACACGATGCCGCTGCCGGCATCGGCGCACCGGGACGCCCGCCGGTTGGTCGTGGCGGTAGACGACGATTCGAAGGCCGCCTCTGCCGCCCTGCTGGCCGCGGCGGGCATCACGGGCGACGGCGCCATCCTCGCCGTCAACGTCGGCGCCACCCGGCCCCAGAAGCGCTGGTTCGCCGCCTCCTTCGCACTCGCTTTAGATGGCCTGGCTGACATTCCCTGCGTCCTCATCGGGTCGGGGGCGGAGGACACCGCCCTGGCCGCCGACGTCATGCGGCTCATCCAGCGCGCCCGCCCGGTCAACCTCGTGGGCAAGACTTCGGTCAAGACTTTGGCCGCCGTGCTCCAGCGCTGTGACCTCCTCCTCAGCGCCGACTCCGGGCCGATGCACCTGGCGACGGCCGTCGGGACTCCCACGCTGGCCCTGTTCGGCTCGACTGACCCCGCCGTCACCGGCCCGTTCGATACGCGCTCCGAGGCCATCTACAAAGCCCTACCCTGCGCTCCCTGCGGCAACCATCCGACCTGCGAGGGCCGCTACGACTGCCTGCGCGCGATCACACCCGACGAGGTCATCCTCGCCGCCCGCCGCCTGCTGCGAGGGCGCCGCAATGCCATCCCCCTTCTGACGCCGGCCCCCATTGTCCGGCCCGCCGCCGACGCCGTCGTCCGCCCCTACAAGGCGCGCGTCAGCGGAGACGTGCGGCGCATCCTCATCGCCACCAAGTTCCGCTTCATCGGCGACACCCTGCTTGCCATTCCGATCTTCCGGGCGGCGCGGGCGCAGTGGCCGGACGCGCATATCGCTCTGCTCACCGGCAAGAACGCGCGCGTTCTGCTGCAAAACAACCCTTACCTAGACGAGATCATCGAGTTCGACCCGTACAAGTCCGACAAGGGCAGCCGGCCCTACCTGAGCCTCGTGCGCCGCCTGCGGGCCGGGCGCTTCGACCTGTGTCTCGCCCTGAACCGCTCGTTCCATTCGGCCCTGACACCCTGGCTCGGCGGCATCCGCGTCCGCGCCGGGTTTGAGTCGGAAGGGCGCGGGCCGCTTCTGAACCGTCGCGTCCCCTATGACCGCGAGAAGAGCGAGATCGCCTGCTATTTCGACGTATTGCACGCGGTCGCTCCTCATGCCCCGGTCAATCCCGCTTTGGAGCTGTGGATCAGCGCTGAAGAGGCGAGCCAGGCGTGTAGACGTTCGCGCGAGGCGTGGGGCGCGGATGTGCCCCGCGCCCGCCTTATCGGCATCCAGCCCGGCGCCAGCCTGCCCCGCAAGCGCTGGGGCGCGGCCTGCTTCGCCTCAGTCGCCGAAGCACTGCTCCGTGCAGACCCGGAGCGGAGGATCGCCCTGATCGGCGGCCCCGAAGAGCGCGACGCGACCGAAGAGATGCTGGCCGCCTGCGCGCCCGATGTCCGCGCCCACGTCGTTTCGTTCGCGGGCACCTGTGACCTGCGCGGCTCGCTCGCCCTGGTCTCGGAGCTTGGCCTGTTCGTCGGCAACGACACGGCCATCATGCACTCCGCCGTCGCGCTCGGCGTGCCTACCGTGTCTCTGTTCGGGCCGACCAACCCGCGCAAGTGGGGGAATTATGGGCCGTGCCACCGCGTCCTCGAGTCGCCGGACGGCGCGATGGCCTCGCTGGCCGTCGAGGACGTCCAGGCCGCCGCCTTCTCGCTGCTGGATGGGGGGCGGGTTGCCTCCGGCGCCCGAAATCCGGTATAATCGGCGTAACGATGATTCTTCCCAAGAACTTGAAGCGTGCCCTCTTCATCCGGTTCGGTGGCATGGGCGACATACTGCTGGCGACGCCCTCCGTGCGCGCGGTCCACGCGGCTTTTCCGGGCATCGCCATTGACTTCATCGTCGGCGGCGGCATGAAGGACGCCCTGACGGGCCACCCCTGCGTGCGGAACGTTCTGACGTTCGACAAGCGCGGCGTGGACTCGCGGTTAGACCACTTCGCCCCGTTCCTGTGGAGCGTCGCGCGGGCGCACTACGATTTAGTTATCAACTTGCATCCGAGCGCCAAGTCGTATCTGATGGCAGCTGCCAGCGGCGCGCGGACGCGCCTGACCTTTCAGAAGCGCATGGAGGTCCGCCCCGACACCGGCCGCGTCGCCCACGCCGTGGACGATTTTTACAAAGAATTGGCCCCACTCGGGGTCGGCCCACTTTCTGACCGCTCGCTCGACTTCATCATCCCGGACGCGGACCGGCGCCGAGCGATGTCGGTCCTAGCCGAGGCCGGTGTGTCGGCGTCCGACCGGCTGCTGGTCATCAACCCCGCCGCTTCGCGCCCGCTCAACCGCTGGCCGCTGGAGCGGTTCCGCGCTGTCGCCGCCCACTGGGCTGACCAGCCCGGTGTCAAAGTCGCCGTGACCGGGGCGCCTACCTCCTTCAAAACGGTCATGGACGGACTGGACGAGGTCGGCCTGGCCCGCGAAGTGGCCGCCGCCGACGCCCGCATCATCAACCTCGCGGGTCGGCTGACCGTCAAAGAGTTTGGGGCCGTCTTGTCCCGCGCGGATACCTTGCTGACCTGTGACACCGGCCCCATGCACATCGGAGCCGCCGTCGGGGCGCCTTTAGTGGTCCTTTCAGGCGCGGCGGACCCGGACCGAACGGGTCCGCTTACCGCAAACAGCACTGTGCTGATTGACCGGGCGCTGCCGTGCGTCCCCTGCCGCGACCGCCTCTGCGCGCGCGGAGACATGATGTGCATGCAGGACCTGAGCGTCCCCGCCGTGATCTCCGCCGTCGGCCTGCGGATGAACCGACCCGAAAGGAAACCGCGTGGCATCACCCTCCCCATCAGTGCCCGGTAAGACGACGGACAAGATCAAGACGCTCGAAGAGCTGGCCCCAATCGTCGCACAGCGGCAAGCGGCGGGGCAGGTGGTCGTCTTCACGAACGGCGTTTTCGACCTGCTCCATGTCGGCCACGCCCGTTACCTGGCTGAGGCGCGCGCCCTTGGAGACGCCCTGCTGATTGCCGTCAACGCCGACGAGTCGGTACGCAGCTTTAAAGGCGACCTGCGGCCCATCGTCCCGCTGGCCGAGCGGATGGAGATGCTGGCCGCCCTCGCCTGCGTGGACTATGTGACGCTCTTTTCAACGCGTACCCCCGTCCCACTGATCGAGGCGCTGCGGCCCGCCGTCTACGTCAAGGGTGGCGACTACCGCGAGGAAGATCTGCCCGAAGCCGCCGCCGTCCGTGCCTACGGCGGCGACGTGCGCCTGCTGTCGCTGGTGGCGGGCCGCTCCTCCACCAACATCATCGCCCGCGTCTGCGCCGCCTACGGCGCACCGCCGCTCGCACCCCAAGGATTAGGATAACCGCGTCCATGCCTCTCTCCGTGCTGCAAGTGGCCTCCGCGTTCCCCAACTGGGGCGGGGCGGAATTGCACGCCCTCAACCTTTCGCAGCAGCTCCAGCAGCGCGGCTACGATGTCACCGTCGCTTGCCGTCCGGGCCGCTTCGTCGAGGAGCGCGCGCGTCAGATGGGGCTGGCGACCGTCCCTATCACGGTGCGGAAGCAGAGCGACTGGCAGGACTACGGCGCCTTGCGCCGGTTCCTCGTCGAGAAGCAGATTGACGTCCTCCACGCCCACTGGAGCACCGACATGATCGTGCCGCCCGCGGCGGCCCTGCGCGCCCATGTCCCCGTCCGCATCATGACCCGGCACATGCCGTACCCCTTCAAGAACCGGCTCGGCACCTGGCTCTATAGCCAGGTCTTGTGGAGCCGCCTGGTCACCGTCTCGGCCTCCGTCCGCGAGACACTGCTGGCCTGCGGTGTCGCCCCCGACAAAGTCGAGGTCATCCACCACGGCACCAACATCGAGGAGTTCATCCGGACGACTGCATCCGCCCAGAGTGTCAAGCGCGGCCTTGGCATCCCCGACCACTGCCTAACGGTCGGCGTCGTCGGCCGGATCGCGCCCGAGAAGGGGCATCTGGTTCTTCTCCAGGCCCTCGCCCTGCTGGCCGACCGCTACCCCCTACGCCTGGTCATCGTCGGCGACGGGCCGTCCGAGGCCGCCGTCCGCGAGGCCGTGTCGGCCATGGGCCTGGAAGACCGCGTCATCTTCGCGGGCTTCCGCCACGACGTCAACAACGTCATCGCCGCCCTCGACATCATGACCCTGCCCTCCACCTGGAACGAGCCGTGCGCCGCCGTCGTCCAGCAGGCGATGGCGCTTGGCAAGCCGGTCATTGGCACCCGCGCGGGCGGTACGCCCGAGATGATCCTGGATGGCGAGACCGGCCTGCTGGTCCCGCCCTCCGAAGCCCCCGCCCTCGCCGACGCCCTCGCCCGATTGGCCGGTGACGCCTTCCTCCGCAAACGCCTGGGCGCGGCGGGCCGGGAGCGCGTCGAGTCTCACTTCTCCCTGAGCCTGATGACTGACCGCATTGAAGCTCTCTACAAGCGCGAGTACGAGGCCGTGCGCGGCGCGGCGGCCTTACAGGCCGCCTCGCAGAAGGTGGTGGCCTCGTGATCGCCGCCGCCCCCCGTCCCCAGACCATCGTACAAGTCGCCACCAACCTCGACTCCTGGGGCGGTTTAGAAATCCACCTGCTCAACCTCGGCGCCCAGCTCAAGAAACGTGGCCACCGCGTCATCGTGGCGGGCCGGCTGGGCCGCTTCGTCCTGACCCGCGCCCAGGCGCTGGGCCTGGAGACCTTTGAGGCGACCGTCAAACGCCAGGGGGACTGGACGGACTTCGGGCGTCTCCGGGACTTCTTCCGCCGCGAGAAAGTGGACGTCACCCACGCCCACAATCAAGACGATGTGCTCGTCCCCGCCGCTGCCGCCCGTCTGACCGGAGTCCCTGTGTCTTTTGTTACCTGGCACCTGCCGATCCCCTTCCACAGCCGCGCGAGTGGCCACTTCATCCTTGCCGTCGGGATTGTCGGGCGCGTCGCCGCCGAGAAGGGCCACCGCGATTTGTTCGAGGCGCTGCGGCTGCTGTCGGACCGTCACCCGCGCCTGCGCGTCGTGGTTGTCGGGAATGGGCCGGATCTGCCGGACCTCCGCAAAGACGCAGCAGGGAAGGGCCTCGGCAAACAGGTCGTTTTCGCGGGATTTCGGGAGGATGCAAATAACGCAATGGCGGCCCTGGACATCGTCGCCGTACCCTCCATCTGGCCGGAACCTTGTTCGGCGGCCATCCAGCAGGGCATGGCGCTGAACAAGCCGGTCGTCGCAAGCCGTGTGGGCGGGACGCCGGAAGTCCTGACTGACGGCGAGACGGGCCTGCTCGTGCCTGCATCTGACCCGGTGGCCCTCGCAGACGCGCTGGGCCAACTCGCGGATGCGCCCGATCTGCGGCGGAAGATGGGCGAGGCCGGGCGAGCGCGAGTCGAGGCCCATTTCACCTTGGGCCGGATGGTTGACGAGGTGGAGTCGCTCTACCGGCGCGAGCTAGGGCAGTCACCCCGATGAGGATCGGACCCATCAAAATTCACCGTGGAAAGCCTGGACGTGTCAAGCGTAAGCCCCTCCCGCCGGAGTTCTTGCCGCCGCTGATGCCCTGTAACATCCCCGTCCAGCGCTGCCCGGTCCCGCGTGGGCAAGCCTCCAAACGCATTTTGATCATGCGCGCCGGGGCATTCGGGGACATCCTGATGGGGACGACGCTCTTGGCATCCTTACGCCGGGCATATCCAGAGGCGTACCTAACGTGGGTCGTCGAACACACCGAGCGCGAAGCCATAGATGCTAACCCCTACATAGATGAGATCATGCGCTGGGACGGTTCCTACTGGAAGCGTATGGTCCGCTCCCTCCAGTACCCCCTGTGGCTCATGCGCGCGTGGAGGCTCCGGGATGAGCTGCGCCGCCGTCGTTACGACGTCTTCATCTCGTTCCAGCCCGAGGAATGGCCGCTGCTCCTGTGCGGGACCGGCGCGCCGGTCTCCGTCGGCATCTTCGACACCTTCAAGCGCTACTACGGTGCGTCACGCAGGCGCCACTACCGGCGGCTTTACACCTACGCCTTCGCCGAGCCGGGGCTGCCCGACCATCGCATAGATCAGTACCTACTCACACTACAAGCACTGGGCCTGCCGCCGACCGGCCCCGAGCCGATGAGCATGGGCTATACGCTGGAAGACAGGACCGCTACTGAGAGTTTCTTGGAAGCGCAGGGGCTGACATCGGGTGAAGGCCTCGTTATACTCGCTCCCATGACGACCTGGCCCACCAAGTGCTGGCCCGCCGAGCGCTTTGTCGCTCTGGGTGATGCCCTGGCGCGGCGCGGGCGGCGCATCATCCTCATCGGCAGTGCCAAAGAGCGGCCTGACCTGGAAGAGATTGCCGCGTGTATGAAGACCGCCCCGGTCGTGATGGCGGGCGAGCTGAGTTTCCGGCAGACGGCGGCCCTGCTGGACCGTGCCGCCCTCTTGGTCAGCGGCGACACCGGACCTATGCACGTCGCCGCCGCCCTGGGGACGCCCCAGGTCGCCCTGTTCGGCGCGACATCGCCGGCCTGGTACGGCCCCCGCTCGGGCCGCGCGCTCGTCATGGCGCATCCCGTCCCCTGCGGCCCCTGCGACCGGAAGGTCTGCGGCAATACCGAAGACCCGCACCTCTGCATGCGCCTGTTGAGCGTGGAAGAAGTGCTCGAAAACGCCGGCATCTTGCTGGATCGGCAGGAGGCCGCACATGAACACAGTCACCATTAACGACTTCTCTATCGGCGAGGGCCACCCCCTCGCCGTCATCGCCGGGCCGTGCGTCATCGAGAGCTTGGACCTGTGCCGCGAGGTCGCCGCCCACGCCCAATCTGTCTGCCGCGACCTTGGGCTGCCCTACATCTTCAAAGCCTCGTTTGACAAAGCCAACCGCACTTCTTCCGGGTCGTTCCGGGGCGGCGGGCTGGAAGCTGGGCTTGCGGTGCTGGCGGCGATCAAGGCCGAGTTCGGCGTCCCCGTCCTGACTGACATCCATGAGGCCTGGCAAGTCAAGCCCGTCGCCGAGGTCGTGGACGTGCTGCAAATCCCCGCCTTTCTGTCCCGCCAGACCGATCTTCTGACCGCGGCGGGCGAGAGCGGGCGCGTGGTCAACGTCAAGAAGGGCCAGTTTCTGGCCCCGTGGGACATGAAAAACGTCGTGGAGAAGGTGACGGGGACGGGCAACCAGAACCTGATGCTGACCGAGCGCGGGGCGAGCTTCGGTTACAACACTCTGGTGGTTGACATGCGCTCTCTGCCGATCCTGCGCGCGCTGGGCTACCCGGTGGTCTTCGACGCCACCCATTCGGTCCAGCAGCCGGGCGGGCAGGGGAATACAAGCGGGGGCCAGCGCGAGTTCATCCCGGCCCTGATGCGCGCCGCCGTCGCCGCGCGTGTGGACGCGCTCTTTCTGGAGGTCCACCCGACCCCCGAGAAGGCCCTGTCCGACGCGGCGACGATGCTGCCGCTGGCCGATTTGCGCGGGCTGCTGGAGATGGCGGTGGCGATTGACAGGGTGGTGAAATGACCCACCCCGTCGCTGTCGCTCCGACCCTGGCGCAACTGCACCCGACCCCGAAGCGGGAGGGTGGGGTGAGAAGGTGGTTGAAGGGTCTAACGGGATGAGTGGGTGCTTTTCCAGTTAATGGAGCCTCGACGGGTAGGACACGGCACGGCACGGGCAGGACACGGCATGGGCAGGACACGGCATGGGCAGGACACGGCATGGGCAGGACACGGCATGGGCAGGACACGGCATGGG
>JANOOM010000729.1:0-3890 GCA_031421335.1 Armatimonadota bacterium | reverse complement strand
GTTTGTCGTCTACATCCTGGCCGCGCTGTGCCTGACTCTGGGATTCTGGACGCGGACGAGTTCGATCCTGGTGTTCCTGGGCCTGAGCCTGCTGCACAACCGCGACGCCCCGATCCACAACAGCGGCGATACGGTGATGATCGTGCTGTCGTTCTATCTGCTGCTCGCACCCGCCGGCGCGGCCTGTTCCCTGGACCGCCTGTGGCGCGTCCTGCGGGGGAAAGAGGACGACATTGCGCCGCTGATCGTCCCGTGGACGCAGCGGCTGATGCAGCTCCAGATCGCCACGCTTTATCTGTGCGCCTCACTCAGCAAGGTGACTGGGCCGCAGTGGATGGATGGCACGGCGACTTACTACCCGCTGCATCTCGCCGAGTCGCTCCGCTTCCCGATGCCGGGCCGGGACAACATCTACGTCATCAACTTCGCCACCTGGGGGACGATTGTCGTTGAGCTGGCGCTGGCGACCTTCATCTGGGTGCCGCGAGGGCGCTTGTATGTTCTGGCGGCGGGCGTCGCCCTGCACCTGGGGATCGAGTACACCTTCAATATCCCTCTGTTCTCGGCCCTGATGATCACGTCCTACATCAATTTTCTCACGGCCGCCGACATCCAGAACTTCCTGGCCTGGGCCAAGCGCCCCCTGGCGCTGACACCCTTACGGCTGGTCTACGACGGCGAGTGCGACTTCTGCCGCTCTTCACTTTTGGTCGTCCGCTTTCTGGACGTCTTCCGCCAGATCACGTTCGTGGACTCGCATGACCGCGCCGCCCTCGCTTCGACCGGAGTCAACTTTGATGACGCCGAGCAGGCCGCTTATGCCGTCCGCCCCGACGGCCGGCAGTTCGCGGGCTTCGACGCCTTCCGTCAGGTGGCCTGGCTCTTGCCCGCGACGGCATTGCTCGCGCCCATCCTTTACGTCCCCCCGATCCCGCAGCTAGGCCGCCGCGCCTACACCTGGATCAAAGACAACCGGGGGCACCTGCCGGTCGCGCCGCGCTATAAAGTCAAGGCGGCACAGGAGCGGGAGACGGCGGGTGTTTGAGGAGAGACACTATGCCGACAACTGAACCGAAGCGAAAGATGTCGCGGGGTGACTGTCACCTCTGCGGCCAGGAGTTCAGCAAGAACACCATCGGCCGGCATGTGGACAAGTGCTGGGAAGAACTGGCGGCGAAGGAGAAGCACGACCCAGGCTCACTCCAGCCGACGCGGTTCTTCCGGCTGGCCGTCGAAGGCCGGGATCTGCCGGAATACTGGCTGCACCTGGACGTCCGGGCGGACGCCACTCTGCTAGACCTGGACGACTTCTTGCGCCGCTTCTGGCTGGAGTGCTGCGGCCACTTGAGCGCCTTCACGGTCCCCTCCGGCGAGTCTGGCCGCGAGGCGCGCTACCATGAGGCGCGCTACCGCTGGGAGCCGCCCGGCGGCTTCGACGATGACGACTTCTTCGGCGGCCTGGACGACGCCTTCGGGATGCCCCGCGAGCGGCGCATGGACGTGACGCTCGCTACCGCGCTCGCGCCGGGCATGACGTTCTTTCACGAGTACGATTTCGGCGACACCACCGAGCTGAAGCTGCGGGTCCTTTCGGAACACGAGGAGCCGACGCGCCGGCAGAACCTCCGCGTCCTCGCGCGCAACCTGCCGCCCCTCATCCCCTGCGGCGAGTGCGGCGGGGAAGCCGATTGGGTCGGGGCGTATGACGAGTCCTACGAGATCAAGGCCGTCTGCGACGCCTGTCTCGGGAAGAAGAGTCACAGTCTTGAACACCTGCTGCCGGTCGTCAACTCGCCCCGGACGGGGGTCTGCGGGTATGAGGGGCCTGGATGACAAGAGAAGGCCCCGCCGCATATGCGGCGGGGCTTCTGTCGTCAGGGCGTCATGCCGCGCTCCTTCATGGCGGCCCGTATCCAGGCGCGCGTTTCGGTCGGGTCAGATGCTCGGTCATCATCGGCCTTAGCACGGAGCAGGGCCGCCTTCGCCTCCTCCGTGCGTCCCATTCCCATCAGGACCTGATATACGTCAAACCACTGATAGGCGTTGTAAGGCTTGTGCCCGAACTTCAGGGCCATTGCCGAGTTCAGGCTGATGGTCTTGCGGTACCAAACCAGCGCCTGCGGTAGATCGTGGGCATCGTGCCGGTAGTAGTAGGCCCGCGTCTGGGCTTCTTCCCCCTCCATCCAGTCTCCCGGTAACGGACGTGACAGGTACGGCATGTAACCGGGCAGGTTGTCACTACCGGGCTTGCTCACCGGCAGACTGAACACGGCGGCAGGCTTGCCCCCCCCACCCGCGAACGGCAAACTCATGGTCAGCGTGAACCGGCGCGGCTTCCACGCGCCCAGCGGGTGTTCGGGCACCCACCACATGCCTTCAAGCATCTCGTTGTTGAACAAGTAGCCGCCGTCAAGTTTAGAGCCATCCGTCCGGCCCAGGCCGGTGGCGAGATAAGCGAACCGACTGCGCTTCTGGGTCGCCGGGTTGATGTACTTCGTGCCGGCATCATCTGTGAGGGCTGCGTTCACCAGGTTGTAGCCATAGCACACCGCATGATCGGCGGTGAACAGTAGGAACACGTCTCCCCGCGCGTTGACCTGAAAGTCGCGCACGACAACGCGGGTCGGCGTGTTGGTCCCCCGCATCTTCGGCTGAAAGAACTCCTGACCGGCCGGGTAGGTAATGACATCGGAGGTCGTACCGGCCGTTCGGGACGCGACGCCTTCCGCCAGGCGCCTGCGCCACTCCTCTCTGCCAGCAACGGCATCCACGAACTGGGCCTGCTTCGGGAAGTCCGGGGTGAAGAGGGAGGCAGACAGCGGGGCGTTGTACTGCATCTCGCCGACCTGATTGGTGGTCCAACGCCCATTGTTTTCTATCTGCGACTCTGAGCGCATGGGGAGGTCGGTCGCGTTGTCCACCACCACCCGCGAGCGCATGTTGGGCAGCGTGTGCGTGTCAAAGTGTTCTTTAGAAACGAGTTCCAGTATGTGGGCGGGGCGGCCACCGAGGGTAGTCGCCCCCAGCAGTTTTACCTGGGTGTGCAGTCCCCACAGGGTGTCGCTATGGATCGCCGCCGTGATGGAGAAGCCCGTAGTGCCTTCCATGCCACTGGGCAAAGCCGCCCGTTCCAGCGTCACGCTGTCGCGCCGGATGTCGTAGGTCCACCGACTCCCGTCCCGGCAGATTTCCACCGTCGCGGGCCGCACACCGCTTCTCTCTGGGTCCACATCATTCAACTCCCGGTGCCAGCGCCCGGCCTGATACCATGTCTCGGCCGACTTCCAGCGCGCTCCATCCGGTGAAACTCTCCAGGTGATCAGGTGGGCGCTTTGGACGTCGCGCAGTGAATCGGTCATGCGCTGATAAGCCTGTACGGCAGTCAGACGTGGTACGAAAAGCAGGGCTAAGAGGAGAAGAACAGTCGCCCCGGCCCCTAGGAGGCGCAGGCCATTGAGATGGCGGGCCTGACGGGGGGTGCTGGCGGCAGCCAGCGCGGCGACGCGCTGCCGCAGGGCGTCCGGCGGCTCGGCCATCGGGTAGGCGGCCTGCAAAGATTCGCGCAGATCAGTGTCTTGTTCGGTCGTCATTCGGCTGCCTCGCTTTCGCCCAGAAAATAGTCGTGTCCCTGCCGGTAGACGGCGGCCCGCGCCCGCTGCAAGAGGCTGTTGACGGCGGCGGGCGAGCGACCCAGGACGACGGCCATCTCCGCCTGCGGTAGACCCTCCACAAAATGCAGCAAGAGCGCCTCGCGCTGTTCTTCGGGCAGGGTGGCCAGCATCCCGCGCAGCAGCCGCGCCCGCTCTTCGCGCGCCAGGGCGGCTTCCGGCAGGCCGGACCGCTCTGCTGGGAGATCTTCGGTCAGCGGCTGCGTCCGGCCCTCGCGGCGG
>JANOOM010000728.1:0-5232 GCA_031421335.1 Armatimonadota bacterium | reverse complement strand
TTGCGCTACACCTTCAATCAGGAAGCCGCCGCCGTGCAAGCCCAGATCGCCGGTATCATCGCCGGTGCCAGTCCGAACGCTTACGCAGCTGCCTTCGCCGACATCGCTGCCCGGCGCAAGGACCTGGAAGGCCGGCGCGGTGCCCTGGCCCGGCAACTCGGAACAACCCACACGGAAGGCCGTAAGACAGGCCGCAAAGTGGAAACGCCGACACGAGCCGAGTTAGAAACTGCCGCCCTCGAAGACGCCGCCCTCGTCCTCAGTGCCCCAGATGTGCCGGGCTCCGTCAAACGCGACATCATTAGCCGGATCGTCTCGCGCGTTGAGTGCGGGGAGGAAACACGGGTTTTCGTGCAGAAAGAGTTCACTCAGGAGAAAGAAACAGAAAACGTGACGGAAATACGGAACATCGTCCTCATCGGCTTCATGGGCACCGGCAAGAGCGCCGTGGGCCGCGTCCTCGCCCGCCGTCTGGGCCTGCGGCACCTCGACACTGACGCCGAGATCGAGCGTGCGGCGGGCCGCACCATCGCACGCATCTTCACCGAAGAAGGCGAACCCGCTTTCCGCGCCCGCGAGACCGCTCTTCTCCAAACTCTGGCTCTTTCTTCCCTAACAGGAAAGGGGGTGGGGGGGTTAGGTCCCAACAGTCTCATCCTGTCCACCGGTGGCGGTACCCCCCTGCGCCCCGAGAACGCCGCCCTGCTGAAAGAGATCGGGACCGTCGTCTGGCTCCAGGTCGCCCCTGAAGCGATCTACGCCCGCGTCCGGCGCAGTCTGCATGAGCGGCCCCTGCTGGCCGGGCATCGAAACGACCCGCTCGCCCGTATCACCGCCCTGCTGGCTGACCGCGCCCCACGCTACGCCGCCCTGGCAGATCATACTCTGAATACCTCCGACTGCGCCGACTCGGAAGAAGCCGCCGACCGACTGGCGATTCTGCTCGGCCTCCCGCTTTGACCCTATGACAAACATGACACAGACCGTTCACGTCAGCCTCGGCGACCGCTCCTATGAGATTCTTGTCGGGCGCGGCGCGCTCGCCCGGCTGGGCGCCGAGACGGCCGCCCGTGTGGCCGGCGACCAGGCCGAGGGCCGGCTGGCCGTCCTCCTGAGCGACCCCGCCGTCTCACGCCGCTACGGCGTGTCGGCCCGCGCAAGCCTGGAAGCGGCGGGCTTCCAGGTCCACACGGCCCTCGTCCCGGCGGGCGAGCGCTTCAAGACGCTGGCCTCCGTCCATCGCTTGTACCAAGCCCTCCATGACCAGGCCGCCGACCGGCGCACCGTCGTCGTCGCGCTGGGCGGCGGCGTCATCGGCGACATGGCCAGCTTTGTCGCCGCTTCTTATGCGCGTGGCCTGGACTTCGTGCAGGCCCCGACCACCCTACTCGCCCAAGTAGACAGCAGCGTCGGCGGCAAGACCGGCGTCAACTTTGGGCCGGCCCAGAATTCCGCCAAGAACCTGATCGGCGCGTTCCACCAGCCGCGCCTCGTCATCATTGATCCCGACACCCTCCGCACCCTCCCCAAGCGCGAGCGGCGCTCCGGCCTTGCCGAAGTCATCAAATATGGTATAATAGGCGACAAAGATTTCTTCGCGCTTCTCGGGCGCGAGATGGCGGGCCTGCTTGATCTGACCTCCCCGCACTTGGAGTACGTTCTAGCCCACTCCTGCGCGCTCAAGGCCCGAGTCGTGGAGCAGGACGAACATGAGGGCGGTCTGCGCGCCATCCTGAACTTCGGCCACACTGTCGGCCATGCACTTGAATCGCTGACCCTCTATAGGACTTACACCCACGGCGAGGCCATCGCCCTGGGCATGGTGTCCGCCGCCCTCATCGGCGAGGAGGTCGGCGTGACCGAGCCGGGCGACACCGCCGCTTTGATCGCTCTGCTGCGCGCGGCGGGCTTCGCTGTTCGCCTGGACCCCGCACATTCGGTGGACGAGATCACACGGCTCCTGGCTTGGGACAAGAAAAGCGTCGGCGGCGCGGCCCGCTTCGTCCTGATGGAGCAGATCGGGCGGGCGACGCCCGGCCATGTCGTGCCGGAGGCCGCCATCCGCCAGGCTTTGAAGCGTCAGCGGGGCCTGGACGGTTGACCGAAAAGCCTCCCCTCTGGGCCGATATCCTGCTGACCCTGTGGGTCGTCGTCGTCGCCGTCTTTTTCTTCGGCGGTTATTTCCTGCCCGCCCAGATCGGCTTCTACATCCAGGCGGGGGCCGCCTTCTACGCGCTCATGCTGCTCGCCTCGGCGGGGACACTCGCCTGGAATTATCTGCACCGGGCCGATGTTGATAAGAAGGCCGCAAAAAAAGACAAAACGAACTCACGCTCATGAAGCGACACCGAGGACGCGCGCACGAAGAACTAGAAAGAATCACACTTCGATGCCTCTGACACCGATTCGAACCCTTTTGACTTTGACGGCATTGGCGCCGCTCTTCTTGGCCCGGCCCGCCGCCGCCGCGCCCGCCACTTACCAGGCCAGCGGCGTGGTGCTGCACCAGTGTTCCTGCGCTTATGCCTGCCCGTGCATGTTCGAGAACGGCCCGGACGACTGTGCCCTGGCCGCCGTTTATCACCTGGACCACGCGGCCTATGGCGGTGTGGACGTCAGCGGGCTTTCCATGATCTCCATTGACGGAGCGATAGCCGCCCACAAGGGCGCGGCCTGCTGCGCGCCGAAGAACAGCGTGAAAAATGCGAAAACGAACGCCCCGGCGGGCGTCGTCTACCTCGACGCCCGCGCCACGGCGGCCCAACGCACCGCTCTGCTCGGCCTGCTGCAAGCCCACGGCGAGTGGCCCGGCGCGGGCCGCCCCGTCAAGAGCGTGCCCATCCGGTTCACTAAGACCGCGCGCGGCTACAAGACCACCGTCCCCGGCCTCTTTGATGGCGAGACCGAGGACGTCAAGAGCCGCAACGGATCGGCCATCTCGGTGGACGGCGTCGGCTTCGCCGAAGGCCCCCGCTGGACCGTCGGGCGCAGCCTCACCAACGACCTGCACGACCCGGCTCTTGGCCTGAAGTGGCACATGCCCGGCACGAATGGCTCCTGGTCGCTGTTCCGCTGGGCTTCTTGACCTAGCCCTCCTGAGGAGTATCACTTTCTTGTCTGTCCAGGTAAGCGACCCGCGCTACGAGATCCTAGAAAACTCCGCCGGCCCCGAGACGCCGCCCTACCAGTTCGTCAAGGCCCGGGACCGCGAGGAGGGGCGCGTCGTCGTCCTGCAAATGGTCCCCGCCGCCCTTCTCGGCGCGGACGCGCGCGCCCGGCAGGAGTTCCAGGCCGCCGTGCGCGAGGCCCAGACGCTTGACCATCCCGGCATTCTGCGCGTCTTCGGCCAGGGCGTGGCTGAGGGGGGCGACCTGTACGTCGTCCGCGAACTGCTGCGCGGCATCACGCTCCAGGAGCGTATTCGGCGTATCGCCCCCTTCACCCTCGCCGTCGCCGCCGACATTGCTCAGGCGATCACCGAAGCCCTCGTCGCCGCCCACCGGGCTGGGACCGCGCACGGCGATCTGCGGCCCGGCCACGTCCTCCTCAGCCCCGAAGGGCAGATCAAGACCGCCGATTTTGCCTACGGGGCGGTCGTCGCGGCCCGCGAAGGCGAGCCGGGCCGGCTGGCCTACCTCGCGCCCGAACTCGCCGCCGGCGACTCTTCCACTGCCGGCGACATCTTCGCATTGGGCGCCACCCTCTATGAGATGCTGACCGGGGTGCCGCCGCTCGCCGGCACGACCCGCGTTTCCTCGCCCCGTGACGTAAACCCCGGCGTCCCGCCGGCCCTCGACGGCCTGGTGCGGAAGGCCCTCGCGCCCGACCCGAACGCCCGCTACCGCTCGGCGAGCGCCCTGTTGGGGGACCTGCAAGCCGTCCGCGAGGCGCTGAGGACCGGCCGGTCCCTCGCCTGGTCGCCCCAGTCGGAGAAGTCCGCCGACCGAGGTGGGGGGCCGGAGCGACTCCCGCGCCCGCCCGTCGGCGAGGCCACGCTGGTCGCGCCCCGTGCCGAGGCCACGCTGGTCGTGCCCCGTGCTGAGGCTGTTATCCCCGCAGCCGGGACGCTTTCCGCTGCCGCGCTCGACCTGGAAGCAGAAAGACAGGAAGAAAAACAACCCATGCGGGCCAAAGAAGCCATCCGCGAACGCCGCGAGCGCGAACCCGCCTCCGCCCTGGGGCGGCTGACGGCGGCCGTGATCGTCCTCGGCGTGCTCTTCCTGATCGGCCTGTCTCTTTACTTCGTCAAGGACTTCGCCGCCGTACCCGACGACGTCCAGGTCCCCAACCTCATCGGCAAGACCTTCGACGACGCCAAACGCACGGCCGGCCAGCAGCACTTCACCCTCGTCTTGAGTCAGGCCAGCGATTACAGCGACACCATGCCGGAGAACCAGATCTACCGCCAGGACCCGCCGCCCGGACGGACGATCAAGGCCGAAAAAGAAGTGGTCGTCTTTTGCAGTCTCGGCCCGAGACTCCTCAGCATCCCCCCGATCGTCGGCACCACTCAGGACTACGCCACCCGCGCGCTCCAGCAGGCCAGCCTGCCGCTCGGCGACATCGCCCAGGAGTACAGCGACCGCGTCGCAGCGGGCATCGTCATCCGCCAAACGCCCGAAGGCGGCAGCAAGGTCGCCCGCAACACCGCCGTCAACTTTACCGTCTCTAAAGGCAAGCAGCCGCCCGAGGCGCCGTCTGGCGCTGCCGGGGAGGCCGACGGCACCGACAAGGCCGATCTGCACTGGCACGCCGCCGCCCGCGCCGAGTCCTACACCATCCTGCGCTCACTCGACGGCGACACCAAGACGCTCGCCCGCGGCCTTTCCGACACGCGATTCACCGACACGAACCTCAAGCCCGATACGACCTACTCGTACACCATCAATGCCGTCAACTCGGCGGGCGAGTCCGGGCCGAGCGATTCGGTCCTGGTGACTACACAGGCCAAGGCACCGCCGCTCGCCCTGCCCCCGAACACGGTCGTGACGCCCGCCCCGAATGCTGGGCCGACCCCCGACATCAGCGGCGTCCCCGTGGTCGGCGACCCCGCCGCGTCCGAGACCCCGACAACTGCGCGCATGCGACAGTTCCCGATCCTCATAGACGTGCCGCGCCGCCCGCGCCACGCCCGCCACCACGTCCAGATCGAGGTCCAGGACGCCACCGGCACCAATCTCGTGTACGACGAAAGCCACGATGCCGGCGAGCAGATCAGCACGCCCATTCAGG
>JANOOM010000727.1:0-4034 GCA_031421335.1 Armatimonadota bacterium | reverse complement strand
GGCGGCGGCCTTGCAGGGGAACATCATCCAGGACGTGCCGCAGGACCCGGCGTATGTCGAGCGCGTCATGCAGACGTTCACGGCGCAGAGCCGGGAAGCGGCGGCGCACGGGGCAACATTAGTCGTGTGGCCCGAGACGGCGTTCCCTGGCTACCTACTCAGCGACGACGCAGTGCGGCGGCGCACACAGAGGCAGGCGTACCGCGCGCACCAGGCCATGGTCATCGGCGGCGGGGAATATGACGCCACCCTGCATAAGAGCGCCAACAGCCTGTTCCTGATGGACGCGCGCGGCAACATCGTCGGCAGCTACCAGAAGCGGCAGCTCGTCCCGTTCGGCGAGTTCGTGCCTGGAGTCGGCCGGTTCCCGTTCCTGGAAGCGCTCCACGTCACGCACTCCGACATGAAGGCAGGCGAGGACACGCAGGCCCTGCTCGACGGCGGGCCGGGCGTCGGCCCCCTCGCGGCCACCATCTGCTTCGAGTCCTCCTACCCCCGCTTCCTGCGCGAACAGGTGGCACGTGGGGCGGGCCTGTTGGTCGTCTCCACCGACGACGCCTGGTTCGGCCGCACCGCCGCCGCCCGACAGCACGCGGCCATCGCCGCCGTCCGGGCCGCTGAGACCGACCGCTACCTCGTCCGCAGCGCCGCTACCGGCGTCTCGCAGATCATTGATCCGTCGGGCCGCGTGGTGGCCGAGGCGGGCCTGTTCCGGCCCGCCGTCGTATGGGGGCACGTCGAGTCGCGGCAGACGGTGACGCCTTTCGTGCGCTGGGGGGACTGGTTCGCCGGCTTCTGCGCTCTGCTCGCCATCGGCGTGGCCCTCATGCCGGGCAGGCCAATGCGCGAAAAGGCCCCCACCTCAGAAGAAGCGGGGGCCAAGGACTTGGGCGAAGCGAGCAACGCTTAGGCCGCATTCTTCTTGTTGTTCTTGCGGGCTGCGACGACCACGCCGCCCAGGCCGAAGGACAGCAGTAGGCTCAACGAGGCCATGGTCGAGGCTTCCGGCACCGGCGCGGGTCCCGGCACCTGCCCGGGTCCCAGCGTCGTGGATGAGGACCCAGCCCCCCCCGCGCCGGTGCCGGCGGCGATGAAAGTGCCGCCGTGCGGACCGTCCATGGAGGTGAAGGTGATCGTCTCCGAGGTATTCGCGGCCAGGAAGGCGCCGGCCGAGCTGAAGTTGATGAAGCTGCCGGGGCTTGTCGGGGTGACGACGTCCAGCGGTCCCGTGACGCTGCCGAATGTGACGTTCGGGTCTGAGAAGGTAAACGCGAGCTGGCTGGCGTTGAAGGCCGGCGTCACCTTATAGGAGTAGGTGTATGGGAACTCGTCGCCGCCGGTCACGGGCTGGGCGGCGACGCTCACGATACCCATCGCGTGCGCCCCAGTGGCCGACGCCAGTGCGGCGAGTACGGCGAGTGCTGCGGCAGATTTGTGAAAGATTGACATGTGCGAGTTCCTTCTTTATGAGAAGCAGAGGATAACAGAAAGGCTTGATTACCTACTGTCTCTCTTTGCACGAAGGATGCCAAGCGGGCGTGTCGGGGCCAAAAACAGCGACTGGGCATACCAGTTTTTCGCGGGGGTGCGGAGTCACCGCAGCAGATCGGCGTAGACTCCGGGCCACGAGTCGGGGATGACGATGGCACCAACGCTCTTGCGGTAGAACTCGACCGGGCCGGCCGCGCCGATGATACCGTAGGCATAGCCCAGATCGTGCAGGCCCCACAGGGACTCGACCAGCAGGGCGCGTCCGATGCCGCGCCCTCGATGGGCGGGGTCCACGCCGGTCGGGCCGAAAAAGGCCTTGCGGGTGGACTCGAAGGCCGCGAAGCCGATTATCTTCTTGTCCTCGATGGCGATAAAGTTGGTGATTGGCTGCCGGGCGAAAGTAACGGCGGTCTCCTCGGCCCAGCCGGCGCTGAAGTGGGTGCGGATGAAGGCGCCGACCGGCGTCTGCTCGAACGGGTTGGCGCGGCGCAGGATGACGCCCTTGTCGTGGACGGAGGCCGCGCCGGTCTCGCGGGGCGGCAAACGGTAGAGGGGGACGAGTAGGTCAGGCATGGGCGCTGTTTCCCTAATCAGGGTGCAGTTTCCTCCTCTGCCCTATTCCGCCAGTGCATTCAGGGTCTTCAGCAGTTCCGTCGCCAGGGCGGCCGTCGCGCCGTCCTGGGCGAAGAGGTCCGGGTGCAGGGCGCGGGCCAGGATACGGCGGGCGCGGCGCATCTCCTCGGGTCCCAGCGCGACCGAGACCGACCCCAGAGAGCCGCCGATGCTGCCGCGCGCCTGGGTCGCCAGCGCGTCCGCCCGGCGCTCGGCAGCGGCGAGCTTCGTTTCAGCCGTCTTGGCGCGCTCACGCATCTCCTCCCAGCTCGCCTCGGTCTCGGCCAGCTCGCGCCGTAGGGCGCGGGTCTTGGCTTTCTGCGCCTCGTGGCGCGCGCACACCTTGTCATGGATGGCCGCGTCTACCAGTCGCGGGCCGTCGCCCTTGGCCCCGACCAGGGCGCGCAGGTCCGCACTGCGGTAGAGGGTCGCCCGCGAGATGCCCGCCCGCTCGGCGACCTCGGCAACCGTGAAGGCGGCACCGATCCGTTCCAGGTCGCGCACGGCGGCTTTTACCCGCGCCTGCCGCGCGTCGGGGTCCTGCGGCTTGGCCCCGCGTGTGCGTATATCTTTTGGTTTCACGCCTTTATTTTGGCACATTTACGAGACGAATTAAACGTGCTGGGCGTTCTTTTTGGTCAAATTTGCTTCCACTGCTGCTGGGAAGCACAGCATTCACTGGCCTTGGTCAGACTTCCCGCGCCTGCATTTTTCCCAAGACGCTCTGGACATGTGGCTCATTCTATGCAATACTGTATATACGTTTGCAAAAGCGAACCACCCAGCGAGAGGCACTAGCCTCCCGCTTTTTTGTTGCCTCCCCCCTAGTTCATGTGCCCCAGCGTCGCCATCAGACGCATCACACTCGGGCCGAGCAGGACGACGAAGATCGCCGGGAAGATGAACAGGACCAGGGGGAACAGCATCGTCACCGGCAGTTTCGCGGCTT
Source organism: Armatimonadota bacterium (assembly GCA_031421335.1). Lineage (GTDB taxonomy): Bacteria > Armatimonadota > Armatimonadia > Armatimonadales > Capsulimonadaceae > JANXMY01. The sequence continues at coordinate 982 of JANOOM010000727.1, read as the reverse complement.
CCTCCCGCGTGCGCTGTACCCGCGCCGCCCGTGCCATCTGGCTCTGCGCCCGCAGAACCCGCGCGATGCTCGTCCCAAGCTGGTCCGCCTGGTAGATGGCGGCGACGAACGTCTTCACCTCTCCCATGTCCAGCCGCGCGGCCATGTCGCGCAGGGCCTGCCCACGCGTTTTGCCCAGCGACATCTCATTGCGCGCCCGCGTCAGCTCCTCGGCGAGCGGCCCACGCATTTTCTCCGTCACCTTCGCCAAGGCACCGTCCAGTCCCATCCCCGCCTCGACGCTGACGACGAGCAGGTCAATCGCGTCCGGCAGAGCGCGCCGGACCAATGTCTGCCGCCGCCGGATCGCCCGCTCCAGAAGTGTCTCCGGCAGGGTCAGCCCGACTAGGGCGGCCAGGCCCAGCAACATCAGCCGCGCCCCGAGCGTTGGCATGAACACGCAGATCGACGCGGCCAGACACAGGCAGAGGATGATGCTGACCACGCGCAGGCCCCCGAACTCCCGCGCCCCCAGCCCGGCAGGGTTGCCCGCCTTCGCCAGCGACGCCCGCAGCCGGTCCGAGGCCCCCGCCGGAGTCAGCCGCGCGCCCATTCGCGCCGCCCGCCGCAGGACCGGCTGCCACAGCCGCTCCCGCCAGGTCCCTTCCAGTTCCGCATCCGCCAGGGAGGGCAGGGGGTTCGTGGGCGTGGCGGGCCGTGCTAGACTGTCCAGACGCCGTGCGATTGTTTCGCGCTCCGCGCCGAGGAGGCTGGTGAGGGCCAGCATGAGGAGTGCGCCGGTGAGGAAAGCGAGCGCAAGGATTAGGAGCAGCGATATGGGCATGGGTTTATTTCTTAAGGTGCCTACTCCTGATGAGCGTGGTGGAGATTGTCAAGCTCATCGCTATCAGGAGCAGGAACGCGGCGAGCACTCCCATCTCCTGCCTGTATAGAGCTATAAGCGCCGCATGGTGATGTGGCTGACTCAGGACCGCGTCGCGGC
>JANOOM010000726.1:0-4631 GCA_031421335.1 Armatimonadota bacterium | reverse complement strand
TCAATGATGATGAACGGGATATAGATGATGAACCCGAAGATGAAGCCGGTCTTGAGTTCCGAGATGACGAAGGCGGGGATGACTATCTGCATCGGCAGGACGTCGGCAGGGTGCTTCGGATCGGTGATCTTGGGCATCGGCGTGTGGCTCATCTGGAGGAACAGGCTGAGGTCGTCCCGGTAGGTCTGGGCCACCATGAAGCGCCGCAGGGGGGTCTCGCCGCGCTGCACGGCGGTGCTAAAGTCCATCTTGTTGGACAAATAGGGCTGGATGGCATCGGCGTTCATCTGGTTGAAGGTCGGGGCCATGACGAAGAAGGTCAGGAACACGGACAGGCCGAGCAGGACCTGGTTCGGGGGGATGTTCTGGGTCCCCAGGGCCGACCGCAGGAACGACAGGACGATCACGATGCGGGTGAAGGCCGTGGTCATGATCAGCAGGGCCGGGGCCAATGTCAGGACCGTCAGCAGCAGCAGGATCTGCAAGGTGTTGGCGACCTGCTGCGGGTTCTTGGCGGGCGCGCTGCCGGGGATGGTCGGCAGGACGAAGCCGGTCTGCGCGTGGGCGGCGGGGGCCGCGAGGCACAGGGCGAGCAGCGCCACGGCAGTGAGCGAGAGAAGACGGCGCAGGGTCATGGGGTGTCCTTCGGGCGCGACAGCAGGGAGCGCAAGCGGGCATTCGCGGCGGCGACGTTTGTGCCGGGGGCATCGGCGCGGGCGAGAAAGTCTTCAAACGCGCTGCCACCGCCGTCTGTCGATTCGTGTACGTCCGCCCACTCGGCGACTGTCGTGACGGATTGGGGGGTCGCCGCCAGCAGCAGCGTCCGACCCGGCACGCGGACGACGTGCAGCATGGCCCCGCCGGGCAGTGTCCGTGACGACTCGACCGAGACGTCAGCATCAGCAAGGCCTGCGGACGCCGCGGGCGCGCGGCCCAGCCCGGAGAGGATGATACGGGCGGGCTTGCCGTCCGCGCCGGGCTGCACCAGTCCGAAGCGCTTGAGCGCGTAAACGACGCCGGCCGCGCCCGCGAGAACGAGGACGAGTGCTTCCAGCGCCCGGCCCGCCTGGGCGACCGGGTTCGGGGCGGCCTCGCCGCCCGCCACAAGCGGCGCACTGTCGCGCCCCCCGTAGTTCGGGATCGCCGCCGGGGCGGAAGGAGCCGGAGCGGAAGGAGCCGGAGCTGGCGGCGCGGCGCCCAGGCGGCCTGTCCCCAGGGCGGCCAGCAGAAACACCGTCAGCAAGGCTTGTTTATGCGGCCAGCGCATGGATTTCCTTTTCGCCTTTGCGCTCGGCAGCCGTGATGATCTCGGTCACGCGGACGCCGAAGTTGTCATCAATGACGATCACCTCGCCGCGCGCCACCAGCAGACCGTTGGCGAACAGGTCGACGGGTTCGCCCGCAATCTTGTCCAGCTCGATGATTGAGCCGGCGGACAGGTCCATGATGTCCCGGATCAAAAGCTGGGTCCGGCCGAGTTCCACCGTCACTTCCAAAGGGATGTCGCGGACGCGCCCCAGGCCCCCTCCCCTATCGGGTTCTCCGCGCGCCCCCAGAGCGGGCGCGTCGAAAGAGGGAAGGTCCACCATGCCGATGGACGGCGAGGGATCGGGCATCGGCGCCTCTTTCGGGGCGTCGTAGTCCATCCCATCGAGGACCGAGTCGCCATCGGGGAGGCCCTCTGAGGCCGCCGCGATGAGCGCGTCGAGGTCCGACTGCGACAGCATGCCGCCGTCGCCGTCTGCGTTTTTTAGGTCTGCATTCTCTAGGTCTGCATTCTCTAGGTCTGCGTTGTCCAAGTCTGCGTTGTCCAAGTCTGCCATGTTAGGCTTTGTCTCCTGCGTCACTATTCTGGCTGAAACTGTTCTGCTCGCGGTGCGCCACCAGTTCCAGGGGCGGGCCGACAACCTGCTCGATCTGCACGGCGAGGTTGCGGCCCCGCAGGCCCGTTCGGCCCCGGAACTTGACCTGCGCCCCGACCAGCAGGTCCACTGTCCCCAGCCGGCCCTTTGGGACGGGTCCCGAGACTTTCTCGGCCTGGCAGACGCGCATCGGGACGACCTGACCCACTTCCAAGGTGACCAGATCCGCAACCGTCAGCGAGGCGACGCCCAGGCGGGCGACGCACGGGACGGCGGTCGTGTTCAGCCGCTGCGCCATTAGCCGCCCGTGTGTGGGGTCGTTCTTCTTGCGATCACTGGCGAACCAGCGCTGGGTGCTCAGCCGGTTCAAGATCGGCTTGATGAGAAGGTAGGGGATGCACAGGCTCATGGCACCCTTGAACTCGCCCATGCGGACCTCGAACAGCACCAAGACGACGGTGTCGTTGCCGGGGACGATTTGGACGAACTGCGGGCTGGACTCGACCGAATCGACGACGAACTCCAGCGGTAGGACCGTCTCCCAGGCCATCTTCAGGTCGGACAGGGCCAGCTCGACGATGTTACCGGCCAGCGCCTTCTCGATGTCGGTCAGGTCACGGACGATCTTGCCCGAGGCCCCCTTGCCGCCCAGGAGCCGGTCCAGCATGGAGAAGAAGATGCTGAAGTCCATCTCGAAGATGGCCTGCCCCGCCAGGGCATCCACGGTCAGAATGTTCAGCAGCGACGACGAGACGGTCTTGATGTATTCGTCATACGGCACCTGCTCGACCGACACCAGCGCGACCTCGACCTGGGCGCGCAAATAGCCCGCCAGGGAAGACACGAAGTAGACGACGAAGTTCTCATGCAGCATCTGGAGCGACCGCAGGTGGTCCTTGGAGAGCTTGTCGGGGCGGCGGAAATCATATGGCTCGTAGGAGGCCGTCGGCGGCCCGCCCCGGTGCTGCGACAGGGCCAGGGCGCGGCCCGCTGCGGCCCGGCGGCGCTTATGCAGCGGCAGGAAGACGCGGCCCTCGGCCATACGGGTCTGCGGGGCAACGGCGGCGGCGGCCCCGAGGACCGCCCGCCGCTGCTCCACGGCCTCGGCCGTCGCCGGCTCTTCCTCGACCGTCGCCATGGAGGCCAGCAGCGATTCGATCTCGCTCTGTGATAAGACGTCTGCCACTCAATCCCCTATCAAACCGTCGGCCTGTCAAAATTACCGGGTCCGCGATGCAAAAACAAACACCGGAGGCTTGTCGCCTTCCGGTGTCTGTTATTCCATACCTGCCGCGTGAAGTTCACAGGTTTATTAGGCGGCCTGCGCTACTGCGTCACGAAGTTCGTGAAGTAGACGCCCTGCACGTCGTCCTCGCCGAGGGCCGCGTTGACCTTCTTCTTGATCTCCGCTTTCAGCTTGTCACGCCCGCCTTCCGCAGCGAGCTGGTCGCGGGTCTTGCTGGCGAGCGACGACAAGACAGCGTCGCGGATCAGCGGCGTGTCTTCCTTCAGCGCTTCGGGCGCCTTGCCCTTCGCTTTGTCGAGTTCCAGCCCGACCGTCACCTTCAGGAAGTGGTCGCTGCCCGGATCGGCGAGGTTCACCAGGAACTCGTCCAAGCTCAGGACCGGCCCCTTCTGGATCTTCTTGGCGGCCGGGCCTTTCTGCTTGGCGCTGGCCTTCTGGACCATGAAGAACGCCGCCCCCAGGATGACCACGGCGAGGACGGCCATGATGACCATCATCGGGGGTCCCTTCTTCTTGGCTCCTGCCGCGTCTTCTTTCTTCTCGTCCGCCTTCTTTTCGGCCATGCGTCTAGGTTCTCCGTCCGCGAGGTGTCTCAGATCACCCGCTCAAATCGGTCGCCCGTATGATGGCGGGCGCACTGTCATTGTCGGCAGGGGGGCATGGAAACTTTACGGGGAAGCGTTGCAGGTCTGACCTCATGCGGTGTCAGGGGGATGGGAGGCTTTGGGGTGGCGGCGGGTTCAGCCGCGCGTCCGGGGCGGGCCGCGCCTTCGGACGAGTGAATGAATTCACTCGCTGCACGCCAGACCTGTCCAGGGGACAGAAGAGCAGCCGCAGGCTGGCCCCGACAGCCGTTGCTGGAAACCCGTTCCCGTGTCCCATGGACAAATCCGAGCAGAGCGAGTGAATTCATTCACTCGTCCTGGTCCGCCTTCCACGACTGGGAGCGCCTCGGGCTTCAACCTGCGCCACGGTCTACGGCGGCCATGCTTCCCCAGGGAACACCTCGTAGGCGATTGAGCCGTCTGACGGAAAGCCTGCCAGTTGCACCCACTGATTGCCATGGTACGCCCAGAAGGCGGTCTTCTCGACCGACACGACCGAGACGGCGCCGTTCTCGCGCAGGGCCGTGTAGAGTCCCGAAAGCGGCGGGCCTCCGACCTGATGTTGCAGGCAGTACATCAGCACGGACTCGGGTGCGGGCTTGATCTTATTGTTGCCCGCCATTTTCGGGCGGTCCGGCAGGAACAGCGAGTTACGATACGCATAGAACCAAACGCACGGCTGGTCTTTGTTGCGGCTTAGGTCGTCGTCCGGGCAGTGATACGTTTCCGGGTCGCGGTCGTAGGGCTTATAGAAGTCCACGGTGTCGCACCGCCCCGGCTTGAAGCGGAGCGAGTTGTCGGTGCGCTTATTGATCTCTTGAGCGATGGCGTAGCCGTGCTGCGGGCCGTCGGCGAGGGCGGCGAGGACGAGTGTGGGCGTGTTGCCGCGGAGGAGTTCGCTTTCCATGTCTTGAACCT
>JANOOM010000725.1:0-3428 GCA_031421335.1 Armatimonadota bacterium | reverse complement strand
GCAGCGGCGGCGGGACTACGATGTGAGCGCATGGGTACTTCTCCTATGGTCGCCGCATCCGTGCGGCGCTGTGGCTCTATGACGCTCCCCAGGGCGCTCGGGTTCCCGGCGCCCCCCGCGTTGACAGTGTCGGGTATAGTGTGCCATGCCGAAGATGTTTTTTGCGCCGCTGTTTCTGCTGGATTTGGCCGCGACCCTCTACATGTGGGGCGTCATCTGGACCGTGCAGCTCGTCCATTACCCCCTGTTCGCCCGCGTCGGCGCCCAGAACTGGCACGATTATCACAGCGCTCACACGCGGCTGATGACCCTGGTCGTCCTGCCCGCCATGGTGACGGAGATTGGGACGGCGGGCCTGCTGGCTTTGACGCGGCCCACCTGGCTCTCACCGGGCCTGCTGTGGGCGGGGTTCGCCTTCGCCGTCCTGACCTGGGCGGTGACGTTCTTCGTCTCGGTCCCCCTCCACGACAGATTGGGGGGCGGCTTCGACGAGGCCGCCATCGCGCGGCTGGTCAGCACGAACTGGCTCCGCACGGCGCTTTGGACCGGCCACGCGGCTGTGCTGCTGGTGCAGGTGTGGCGGCTGCTGCCGAGACCATGAGCACAGAAAAATCCCCCGCTTGGTTGACCAAGCGGGGGATTAATTTGTAAGCTGCCGGACCAGGGCTCGAACCTGGGACCTCGTGTTTCAGAGACACGCGTTCGTACCAACTGAACTATCCGGCACTATTTATTTGTATTTTTTCTTGCATTTCGTCCTGCGTAATTGTCAGTCTGAGTATGACAATGCGGGCAAAGCATTTGCAGGTTTTCAAGCCGGTTGTCCGTGCCGACGCCGTTTATGTGATGCAGGTGGAGCGACAAAGGCTTCTCCAGCCATTCCCGCGTGCCACAGATCGAGCATCCGTCAGAGAACACGCCATCCTTGAGCAGACGCCACCTTAAATGAGCGCGAGAAGTCTTGCGGCCTGGCGCCGTTAGTTCCTCCAGCAACATTGGGAGGTCTGCGCGCAAAATGAGTTTGCCTTGCTTGTTGGCATTATACCACACTCCACGGCAAATTCCAAACAAGGCCATGCATTGCAGGCCGCTGTTCCCCGCATCGTAATGCTTCTGCACGGCGATCCAGTCGTGAACTTTGTAGTTCGGCGGCGGTTTCACGTTTTTGGCGTGATAGGCCACGGTGGACTTGGCGCACCCGACTTCGGCGACGATATGACTATACGTCTTGCCTTCAGCGAGCAGGGCGAGTATCCGCTGTCTCATGTGGGCATCCTTTGCGAGACGATGCCCGGACTCCGTTCCGGACGCGCGAATTATACCCACCCTGCGGGCCGTTGTCAAGCGGCCATTTTTGCTAGGGGGCAGGAAGCTCCTTGGGCGTCTGGAGGTGCAGGAGCAGGGTCGGCTCGTCGCCGGCCTTGATCTGGAGCACCGTCTCGCCCTCGGGGGTGATGTGGACTTGGAGGCTCTGCGGTGCGGCGATGATACGCTCGATGTGGTCGGCGCCCTCGATGCCGAGCATCAGGATGAGCGACCCGGTCGCACTGCCCTTGCTTTCCAGGGTCATACCGACGAAGGGCAGGTTCTCGGCAGCATACTGGTCGCCGTCATCCCCGCCGATTGACTCGAGGGAGGCGGTCGCGCCCGCGTGCTGCTTGCTGAAGTCCTCGGCGAAGGCGGCCCAGCTGCCGCGCTCGATCTCCTGTGTGTCGCTGTTCATTGCGTTTGTTCCTTTCGGGAAGTGTCACAATGGCTACTTACCCAGATAAGGCCGGCCCCCACCCCCAGCCGCTCCCTCATGGGATGGGAGAGGGATGAGGGCCAGCCCCACTATGGCACAGGGGCGCCACGGGCAGCGGTCCAGAGCTTGTACCAGTCGGTGCGCGACAGGGTAATATTCGCCGCGCCAGCTGCCTCGTGGATGTGGGCAGGGTCATTGGAGCCGACCAGCGGGATGATCTTCGCGGGATGGGCGAGCAGCCAAGCGAGGGCGAGCTGGCCGGGCGTGGCGCTGCCGTAGGCGGGGGCCATCTCGCGCAGGGCATCCAGGGTGCGCTTGACGGCGGGGTTCGTGTCGCCCGAGACCTCCCGCCGGCCCGAAAGCCAGCCGCCGCCGAGGGGGCTGTAGGAAAGGGGCGTGATGCCGAGTTCCAGACACTGGTCCAGGACGCCGTCGCCGGCGTCGCAGGTGGCGGCCTCGCTCGTTGCCGTCCCACCCGCCGCGCCTTCGTAGATGGGGTCGAGGCGCAGGAGCGAGATGGAAATTTGGTTGGAGACGATGGGTGCCTTGAGGTACTTTTGGAGGGCCAGGGTCTGCTGCGGGTAGTAGTTGGAAATGCCGACGGTCTTGATCAGGCCCTCGGCCACCATGTCATCCAGAACGGCGGCGGTCTCGGCGGGGTGGGTCAAAGGGTCAGGCCGGTGGAGCTGGTACAAGTCGGCGCAGTCAATGCCCATGCGGGCAAGCGACCCGCGCAGGCTCGAGCGGACGTACTCGGCAGAGTGGTCGTAGTAGCCGGACCTGATCCCGACCTTGGTGGCGATGAAGATCTTCTCGCGGCTACCGGGGACGGCGGCGAGGCACTCTTTGAAGATGGACTCGCAAGCGGTGCTGCCGTAGATGTCGGCGTGGTCATAAAAGGTGATGCCGGCTTCGAGTGCGGCTTCAAAGGCGGCGATGGCCTTGCGCTTGTGCTCAGGGCCGACTTCGGCGGGGTTCCAGGTGCCGGCCAGCCCCATGCACCCAAGGGCGATGCGTGAAACGGGGGTGGCGTTCGGTCCGAACGGCTGCGTCGGGAGTGTGGTCATGGCGATCTCCTGCAAGTAGTTCCTAATGGGGAGGTAAGGGCGAACACAAGGTTCGCCCCTACGGGCCTAGATTCCTGCCTGCGGGGAGAACTGTTTATGCGGCCTGGGCCATGTTGTCTATCTGCTTGCGGACGGAGTGGAGGCCATACAAGCACATCTCGAACTCGTCGGAGATCTTCCGCAGGGTGGGCGCCTGGTGGCGGTAGTCGCCGTAGTCGTGGGAGGCGGCGATGGCGTAGCTGTTCTTGCCCTGCTGGACGTAATCGAGAAGATGGTCGCGGCGGGTCTGGGCCTGCAACCGGGGCAGGGCCTCGGGGTAGACGCCGGCCCAGAAGAGGGTAAAGTCGCCGATGTGCTTGTGGACTTCGCGCTCGCGGTTGAACGACGTGGCTTCCAGGCGGACGTCGGCGTGCAGGAGCATGTCGGCGACTTCGTGGAGCGTCTTGCCGCTGAGGTCTTTGATCTTGTAGACCTGCTGCATATGGGCGAAGTCGGTCAAGACGCCGGCGAGGTAGTCGGAGACGTGCGTTTCATTTACGCCGAGTGTTTGGATACCTGCGCGCTCGACGCGGGCGCCGACCATCCGGCGCAGAGTGGGGTCGGGGGCGGGCGGAGTG
>JANOOM010000724.1:0-5855 GCA_031421335.1 Armatimonadota bacterium | reverse complement strand
TTGTCCGGCAGAACGTTTTCAGAGGGTATACTATCTGCGCTATGGGGCTTATGTTTTGGTATCAGGCGACGGTGGCGCTGACGGCGCTGGTTCTGGTGGAGACGGCGCTGGTCAACTTCTGGTTCTTCCGCAAGCCGCGCGCCCTGGTCGCGCGGACGGGCGAGGCGGAGCTGCCCCTGATCTCCATCCTCGTGCCGGCCCGCGACGAGGAGGCGAACATCGAGGCGTGCGTGCGGTCGCTGCTGGCCCTGAACTATCCGAACTTCGAGGTGCTGGTTCTGGACGACAGATCGGCGGATGACACCTACGGTATCCTGTGCCGGATGCGGGACCAGGACTACAGGCTGCGGGTGCTGATCGGGGCGGAGCTGCCAGCCGACTGGTACGGGAAGCCGTTCGCGTGCTGGCAGCTCGCGAATGCCGCGAAGGGCGAGTGGCTGCTGATGACGGACGCGGACTGCGTGTTCGCGCCGGATGCCCTGCTGCTGGCCCTGGGGGCGCAGCAGGAAAGCCAGGCGGACGTGGTCTCCTTGGTGCCTGACTTGCAGTGCGAGGGGTTCTGGGAGCGGCTGCTGATCCCCATCCAATACTTCGTCATCTTCGCTTTCCTGCCGACGCCTTTGATCCGGCGGACGCCGTTCCCGTGGTTCGCGGCGGCGAACGGGGCGTTCCTGTTCCTGAGGCGGGACACTTATTTCGCCGTGGACGGGCACCGGGCGGTGCGGCAGCAGCTCGCGGAAGACGTCAAGTTCGCCCAGCACGTCAAGCGGCGGGGGAAGTCGCTGTGGTATGGGGACGGGTCGCGGACTTATGCGGTGCGGATGTATCACGGGCTGAACGAGATCTGGAGCGGGTTCTCCAAGAACCTATTCCCGGCCTTTTCCAAGAACCTTGCCCTGCTGCTGTGGGTGGTGTTCGTCCTGTTGAACGTCTTCGTCCTCCCGCCGCTCTGGGCGGTGCTGGGGTGGGCGTCGGGGGCGAACTGGACGTGGCTGCCGCTGGCATCGTGCGCGGCAATGGCCGGTGTGCGGCTGGGGGTCACGGCGCGGTTTGGGCGCGACGCGGTGGGCTACGCTTTTTTGAACCCTTTGGCCTGGGCGATGGTCATCGGGATCGCGATTTCGTCGGCCTACCAGGGCCTGTCGCGGCGCGGCAATTCCTGGAAGGGGCGCGTGTACGGCGGGGGTTAAAGTTGGGGTTAAAGTCGGGCATCGGGCGGGTAAAAGCGGCCTGAACAACTCTCGCGGGAACGCGGAATGGAGACACGAAAATGGCAGAGAATACCAGGCACCAACTGCTTCGTTACTTGAACGATTCGTATGCCGCCGAGGTCGGCAGCATCGCCTTACTGAACGACCTGGCGGCCCTGGCGACCGACGAGGACTTGAAGCAGGTCGTGACCGAGCACATCGCGGTCACGCAGTCGCAGGCGGACCGGATCAGCGCGCGCATCCTGGCCCTGGGCGGCGACAAGTCGGAGCCGAAGGGCGTGCTGAACTCAGTTATGGCGAAGGCAAGCAGCGCCTTGAACATCGGCCATAGCCACGAGGACAAGCAGGCGCAGGATACGATCAAGGCCTGTGCCTTCGAGCACTTCGAAATCGGCGCTTACACCTCGCTCAATGCATTCGCCAACGCCATCGGGGATGCCGAAACGGCGCAGCTCGCGCAGACGATCATCAGCGAAGAGCAGATAGCGGGCGAGCGTTTGCAGCGGCTCATCCCGCAACTCGCGGTGGCGGCGCTGAAGAACGCGGCCTGAGCGGCGGCCCCCTCTTGCAAAGAGGTGTGAAAACGGGGTAAATAGGAGGGGTGGGAACAATCTCCCGCCCCTCCTTCGTTTTGAAGGGGAGGGCCGCCGGCCCGAAACTCGTTCGGAAGGATCTACAGTCTTGACTCCATACACCCGCGCCAAGCTGGCGGTGCCGCTCATCGCCTTGGCGCTCTTCTCGCACCCGCTGGTCGCCCGCGCGCAGGCGCCCCCCCCACCCGCTTCTGTCAGCCTGGACGTCAGCCCGTCGCAGCAGTCGCGCATCTCGGTGAGACAGAGGCAGCTCCGCAAGGAACTCTCGGCCCTGCAAGCCGACACGACAATGTCGATTCCGCAGAAGCGGGCGAAGTACGGCGCTCTGATGCAGGCTATGAACAGCGACATCATGGCGATCCTGACGCCCGCACAGCGCGTGCAGGAGATGAAGCGGCAGCAGATCAGCGCCCAATTTCAGAAGGACATCGCCGCCCTGCGCGTGGCGAAGGGCATGACAGACGCCCAGAAGAAGGCGCGCTACCTTGCCCTCGTCCACGCGGCGGACGCGCAGACATTGGCCACGATGACGGCGGCCCAGCGCGTCCTGGCGCAGAAGCAGCGGCAAGCGGCTTTGGCCCAGCAGGAGGCAGGCCAAGCGCGGCTGGCGGACGCGACGCGGATGGGTAAAGAGCTGCAAGCGTCGTTGTCGCCGGATCAGGCGAAGCGAATACACGCCATCGGACTTTCCTCCGGCGCGCAGATCCAGACGGTCATGGCGGACAAGTCCATCTCTGAGCAGGCCAAACCGGCGAAGATCACCACGATGCGTCAGCAGGCTCAGGCCAAGATCAACGACATCCTGACGGCCGCGCAGCGCGCGAAATACGCACGAATACAGCAGATGGTGACTGGGGCAGCTCAGTAGACACCGGACAGGAAAAAGCGGCCCGTCTCTGACGGGCCGCTTTTTTGCCGCCCGATGTCAGGAGCCGTAGGCTTCGTCGAGCCGCCGCAGGAAGTCCAGCAGTTCGCCGATCTCGTCGGGGAGCGGCGCGTGGAACTGGAGACGCTGGCCGGTGCGTGGGTGGTCGAAGCTGAGGGAGTGGGCATGCAGCGCCTGACCGTGCAGCCGGCCCAGGAGGGCGTTCAAAGTCTGAAGGGGCGCCCCTCGGAACAGGTCCGCGCTGACTTTACGCAGGCCGCCGTAGGTGGCATCGCCGACGACTGGGAAGCCGGCGAAGGAGCAGTGGACGCGGATCTGGTGGGTGCGGCCGGTTTGCAGAATGGCCTCGGTCCAACTGAACTCGGCGAGGTGTTCCAGCAGGCGCAGCTCGGTCACGGCCTCGCGGGCGCCGGGCGGCAGGTCGCCCGGACCCATGCCGCCCTGCTCGATGACGGTCATTCGCTTGCGGTCGCCCGGGTCGCGGCCAATGGGGGCGTCAATGACCGCGTGCTTAAAGGGGATGCGGCCCCACAAGAGGGCGTGATACTTGCGGACGGCGGTCCGCTCCCGGATCTGGCGCGAGAGGCTCTGGTGGGCGGCATCGTTCTTGGCGACGACCAGCAGCCCAGAAGTGTCCTTGTCCAGCCGGTGAACGATACCGGGCCGCAGGGCGCCCCCGATGCCTGAGAGGCTGGCTCCGCAGTGGGCGAGCAGGGCGTTGACCAGGGTTCCGGTTTCGGCGCCGGGCGCGGGGTGGACGACAATGCCCTTAGCCTTGTTGACGACGACGAGGTCGGCGTCTTCAAAGACGATGTCCAGGGGGATGTCTTCCGGCAGGGCGTTTTCCAGGGGCTTTGCGCTCGGGACGGAAACGACGATCTCGTCCCCGGAGCGCGTCCGGTAGGAGGGTTTACCCGGATCGCCATTGACGGTGACCGCATGGATGCCGATCAGTCGCTGGACATGGGCGCGCGAAAGGTGCGGCACTTTCTCGGCCACATAGATGTCGAGCCGCAGGTTGGTCTCGTCGTCCTCGACGCGCAGGGTTTCAGTCACCGGGCGACGACCTCCAGCGGCGGGCGCAGGGCGGGCGGCGTGGTCGGCGGAACCGGCGTGGGCACGGGGTACTTGCGGCTCAGGACGGCCATACCGGCGAGCGCAAGAACAGCCATCGCCAGGCAAAGCCACTGGACGTCGGTGAAAACGTGGATGGGGCCGACCCGAACGATGTCCGAGGTGGTTCCGGCCCGCCAGATCTCCATCAAAAACCGCTCGGTCGCGGCCAGCAGGATATACCAGCACGCGACCTGGCCGTAGAAGGTGCGCCGCCGCTCCAGCCAGACCAGTCCGGCGAAGAAGACGAGGCTCAGGAGGCTCGCGTAGAGCTGGGTCGGGTGGGAAGGGGGCGTCAGAATGCCATCGTCGTGGAACCGAATGCCCCAGGGCATCCTCGTCGGCGCCCCATAGCAACAGCCGTTCAGAAGGCAGCCGATCCGGCCGATGACGTAGGCGATCATGACGGAGGGCGCGAACAGATCGGCGACTTTCAGGATGGACATGCGCTTGATGAGGCAGTAGCCGATGAGCGCGCCGATGCCGCCAAACAGGCCGCCGTGAAAGGACAGGCCGCCCTGCCAGACCTGGAAGGTGTTGAGTGGGAAATTCGGGGCGTGCCGGTAACTATCCCAATCCACCAGGACGAACAGGAGGCGGGCGCCAACTGTGCCGATGACGATCATCCAGATGCCGGCATCTAAAATGTTGTCCGGGGGGATGGTCGGGTCCTTGAGCCGCTTCGCGGACTGATAAGTCCGGGCCAGGGCAGCCAAAAAGGCCAGCATCAGAAGGACACCGTAGGTGTGGACCGCAAACGTACCGACGTGGAACAAGACGGGGAACATCAGTTGTCTTTCAGGCCGAGGGCAGGCTCACGGACGGGCGCGGGCTGACGGCCATAATAGAGCGCCAGTAGGCAGACGCCGGTGCAGATCGCCGTGTCGGCGAGGTTGAAGATCGGGAACTGCCACTGCCGGTCCGGCCCGGCATAGAGCGCGAGGAAGTCAATGACGTGGTGCAAGCGCACGCGGTCCAGCAGGTTCCCCATCGCGCCGCCGAGCGGCAGGGCGAGCGCGACCCCAAGTAGGCGCGGCAGGGGCATGGGGGCGCGGACGCTGTAGACGACGATGGCGACGGCGGCGACGGCGGCGGCAAACGCCAGCAGCAGAGTGCCGTGCGGCAGGATGCCGAACGCGCCGCCCGTGTTGACATTGAAGGTCAGGGCGAACAGGCCGGGAATCAGCTCCCGGCCCTCTTCCGGCCAGTGCCAGTGTGCGCCGACGACCCAGGCCTTGCTGCTCTGGTCGGCCAGCAGAACGAGCAGGGCGAGGCTGTACAGGCCATAACGGCTCAATGATTACTCCTCAAGCGTGTTTTCCGCCTGCTCTACTGTGATCGCGGCATAGGGAAGCGCTTCCAAACGCGCGATTGGGATGGGCGTCCCGTCTATGTCGGAGAGGCCATAAGTGCCGTCCTCGATCTTCGCCAGGGCGTGCTCGATTTTGCCCAGAATCCGGCCCATATTGTCTTCGGCGGCGTAGTTGCGCTCCCGGTCCATCAGGTTCGTGGCCTCGTCGGCGGGGTCGTCCATGTCGCTGTGGGACAGCTCGCCGACTTCGTCTTCTTCGGACTGGTCCCGGTCTGGGCCGGTATAAGCGGCGCGCTCGGCCTCGACGCGCGTTTTTTCGTCCAGCAGCACCTGCTTGAAGTGGGCCAGTTGGTCTTCAGTCATGTGGTTCCTTTCAATCAAGCCTCCCCCGCTTCTCTTCCGGTTTTTTGGCTTTGATCTTGGCTTTGCCGCCGTTCGTGTAGTCGCTCCCAGGAAGCAAGCGATTCGAACGGCAGCGGCTTTCAATTCTTTGGCTTGTCCAGAAAGCCGATCCGTTCTTGCCAGTCTTCCGCGCCGAACTGATCCCATAGGGAGATCAGAGCGCGTATCAGCATCCCGAAATTGTTGCTGGCTATGGTCTGATCGTCCACGAACACGACTCCCGCGTGGCTCTTACCCTCGGCGTAGAGTTCTGCCAGCAGGGGCGGGATCGTCTTCTGATCGTAGGTTACGAGCGTCAGCCCTTCGGCACCGGCCGCAAGCAGCAAAGCCCTGTCGGA
>JANOOM010000723.1:0-2296 GCA_031421335.1 Armatimonadota bacterium | reverse complement strand
TCGGCCTGGGTGCGGAGCGGCGGCGACATCTTGGCGTTCGTGTTGTAGTCCAGGCACGCCTCGTCGGTCAGGGCGACGTACTGCGGGCAGGTCTCGCAGGTGACGGGGGCGCCGAACTTCTTGGCGTGCCGGATGATCTCGACGCTCTCTTTGGTGCTCACATGAAGAACGTGCAGGTGGCAGCCCGTCGTCATGGCGAGCAGGATGTTCCGGGCCGTGCCGACGTTCTCAGCGGCGCGCGGGATGCCCTTCAGCCCCAGCACGGTCGCAACGTAGCCCTCGTTCATCACGCCGTCGCCGGTCAGGTCCTTGTCCTCGCAGTGGGCCATGTAGGGCAGGCCGAGCATCCGGCAGTATTCCATCGCCCGCCGCAAAAAGCCGCTGTTGTGGACCGGGTAAGCGTCGTCCCCGATGGCGACTGCGCCCGCGTCCTGGAGGTCGGACATCTCACTCAGTTCCGTATTCAAGAGGCCCTTGCTGACAGCAGCGACGACATGGACGCGCGCCGAGGCATAGGCGGCCTGTGCGAGAATGTCCCGGACGATGCCGGCCTGATCAATCGGCGGGGCGGTGTTCGGCTGACAGGCGATGGCGGTGAAGCCCCCGTTCGCCGCCGCCGCCGTGCCCGAAGCGACGTCTTCTTTGTACTCCTGGCCCGGCACGCGCAGATGAACGTGCATGTCAATCAGGCCGGGCGCGACGACATGCCCGGTGCAGTCCAGAACCTGTGCGTCCGGCCCGGCGTCCAGGCCCGGCCCGACCTGGGCGATCAGGCCGCCCGCGCCGATGAGCACGTCTGCTACTTCGGCGCGACCATTGGCGGGGTCAATCACCCGCCCGTTTTTGAGGAGGTACGTCATGCTAAATGTCTTCCTGCCGCCCGAACCGCTCCAGCACCAAGGCCATGAACGCGTAGCCCAACACCAGATCCAGCAGCAGGAACAGAATCCAGCCGCTCAGGATGTTGCTGCCCGCCCCGCAGCCGAGGCCCAGATCGGGCTTATCAATGCCGCTGATGTCCGGATAGGTCGTCTCGTACTTCACATGGATCATCTGGCCGATCTGGATGCCGCTCTTCAAAGGGTTGTCAACGTCACCCCATGTGGCGGAGTCCACTTTGATCTGGGCGTTGTAAAGCTGCTTCGGCCCCGACGGGGGCAGGCCGCGCGCAATGGCGGCAGGCGCCTTGAACTTGTAATCCAGCAGATAAACGTGGTCGCCGGTCTTGAACGGGTTGGCGGTCGGCGTGACCTCTTTCTTCGTGATGACCCCGTAGGCGCTCCCGGTCGCCTTGGCGTAGGCGACGAACGGGGGCAGGAACTTGGACTGCGAAATGCCGACGAAGGGCAGGATCAGGACGAGCAGCAGCGTCGCGATGAACAAGCCGCCGAGGTAACGCAGGACACGGTTGACGCTCAATCATTCACTCCTTGGGGGGCGCTCAGGCGGACGATGCCGCCGCCCCCATCAGCCAGAACAGGACCGCCATCCGCACCGCCACGCCATTCGTCACCTGATCTGTGATGACGGCGATGTCGTCGTCGGCCAGGGCGGAAGCGATCTCGACGCCCCGGTTCATCGGGCCGGGGTGCAGCACGGTCACATCAGGCGCGGCACCCGCGAGCTTCGCCTTGCTGACGCCGAACAAGCGTGCGTATTCGCGGACGGACGGGAAGTAGGCTGCGTCCTGGCGCTCGAGCTGGATACGCAGGATGTTGACCACATCCACGCCGCGCAGGCCCGCTTCCAGGTTCGTAAAGACTTCCACGGGCAAACGGTCGGCGTCGGCGGGCAGGAGGGTCGGCGGGCCGATGAGCCGGACCTTCGCGCCCATGGCGTGCAGGCCCCAGATGTTGGAGCGGGCGACGCGGGAATGCAGCACGTCGCCGACGATGGCGACATGGAGGCCCTCGATCCGGCCCTTCACCTGCCGGATGGTCAAGAGATCCAGCAGACCCTGCGTCGGGTGCTCGTGCGTGCCATCGCCAGCGTTAATGACAGGCTTGTTCGGGACATACCGCGCGGCAAGGTGGGCCGCGCCACTCATCGGGTGGCGGATGACGAAGGCGTCTATGCCCATCGCGTCCAGCGTCAGCATGGTGTCTTTGAGCGACTCGCCCTTGACCGCACTGCTGGTCGTCCCCGCCAAACTGTAGGTGTCCGCCGACATGATCTTGGCCGCCGCCTCGAACGAGGTCCGCGTCCGCGTGCTCGGCTCGAAGAACAGGGTCGCCACGGACTTGCCGCGCAGGGTCGGCACCTTCTTGACGGGCCGGGCGACGATCTCTCGGAACGA
>JANOOM010000722.1:0-2912 GCA_031421335.1 Armatimonadota bacterium | reverse complement strand
GCTGGAAATGGAGGGCGTGAATGCCTACGGGGTCTGGCAGTTCTCCGACTGGCCCGCCCTGGCGCAGCAGATCCGCAAGGGCTTCGACTACGGCAAGCAGCGCTGCACGGCTTACGCACGCTATGTCATCCAGCGCGAGCTTTTCCCGCAGTTCTTGGAGACGTACCTGCCCGTACTGCGCTCTTTGCAGTTCGGCAATCCGGTGCTGGTGGAGCACGACGACGACCCCCTGCCGAAGCTCGACTTTGGGCCACTGATCAACAGCAAGAAGGTCGAGGACCTGCGCGTCCTGTATACCGAGGCCCTAGGCAAAGGGGCGGTCAGCCTGCATGAAGGGGAGATTGCCAAAGACCGCGTGCTACCGAACCAGGACCTCTCCGCCTACCTGGCACCGGCCGCCCTGCTGAACATCCCGCGCAACTCGCGCCTCTACCACAACGAGCCGTTCGGCCCCATCGATTCGATCGTCGTTGTGGACCACGTCGAGGAGCTGATCTCCGAGATGAACGTGTCCAACGGCTCCCTAGTCTCGTCCATTGCGTGCGACGACCCGAAGGGGGCCAAACAGATCGCCGACCAGCTCAGGGGCTTCAAGGTCGGCATCAACACGGTGCGGAGCCGCGGCGACCGCGAGGAGGTCTTCGGCGGCATCGGGCAGTCCTGGAAGGGCTGCTTCGTCGGCGGGCGCTACCTGGTCCTGGCCGTCACCCAGGGGGAACCCGGCGAAAAGCTCTACGGCAACTTCCCCGAGTACACCCAGCTCCCGGAAAGGGCCTAAAGCGCGGCGGGGGAGGACCGTGTTCTTCCCCGCTTTCGCTCGGGAACGCCCCAGCCCGAAGCACCGCCCTTCTGGAAAGCCACGATGGAAACCACCCCCGAAAAAATCCCCTCCGCCCTGCATGCCGGGGCGGTCCAGGCCACCCGGCAGGCCCGGCCCTGGGTTGAGCGGCTGGCTCGGCTGGGGTATGCGGCCAAGGGGCTGATCTATGTCATCGTCGGCGTCCTCGCCACCGAGACCGCGCTGGGGTGGGGCGAGCACCCGACCAACATGCAGGGGCTTTGGATGTCCTACTGCACGCGCCGCTGGGCCGCCCGCTGCTGGCGATCGTCACCCTGGGGCTGACCGGGTACGCGCTCTGGCGGCTGACCGGGGCGCTGCTCGACGCCGAAGGAGAAGGGTCGGGTGCCAAGGGAGTCGTGACGCGGATCGGCTATGCGGCCAGCGGTGCGGTCTACGGCGGCCTGGCCTGGACTGCGGGGCGGCTGGTGTCTGGCGCGGGGGTGGACCGGAGCAACTGGGCACAGATACAAGCGGCGCACCTGCTGTCCACCTCCGCCGGCCGGTGGCTGCTGGGGGGCGCGGGCCTGGTCATTTTGGCCGTCGGCCTCTACGGCTTGTACGCGGCCTGGACCGCCCCATTTCAGGACAACATGATTGTGCCGCCCCGGCACGAAGGCTGGGTGATTGGGCTGGGCCGGATCGGTTCAGGGGCACGCGGCGTCGTCTTCGGGCTGATCGGCGTTGACTTGCTCCGGGCGGCGCTCGCCGCGAACGCACATCAGGTGCGCGGGATCCAGGGGGCGCAGGCGGGACTGGAACACCAGCCTGGCGGGGCGGGCCTGTTGCTCTGCGTGGCCGCAGGCCTGGTGGCCTACGGGGTCTTCATGCTGGCCGAAGCGTTCTGCCATCAGATCCGCATTCCGGCCGTGGGCGATTCGTGACGACGGCGTCTCGGTCGTAGCGCGTTGGGGCCGCGGGTCATTTGACATGCAGGAACCTTCCCCCCGTGCGCCGGGGTTCTTGCTTTATGGCACTTAAGCTTTCCATCCTCGACCTCGTCCCCATTTCGTCCGGCATGACGGCGGGGCAGGCACTGCAAAATACCCTCGATCTGGCCCGCCGCACCGACGCGCTGGGCTACACCCGCTACTGGCTGGCCGAGCACCACAACATGCCGGGCATCGCCGGGTCCACGCCGGAGATCCTGATCGGGCAGGTGGCCCGCGAGACCTCGCAGATGCGCGTCGGGTCGGGCGGGGTTATGCTGCCGAACTATGCGCCCCTCAAGGTGGCCGAGTCGTTCCTGACGCTGGAAGCCTTGTTTCCGGGCCGCATTGACCTGGGTATCGGGCGGGCGGCGGGGACCGACCCGCGTACGGCCCAAGCCCTGCGGCGGTCGGCGTCGGGCCTGGGCGCGGACGATCTGCCTGAACAGCTCGACGCGCTGTTTTCTTTCGCGGGCGGCGGGTTCCCGGACGACCACCCGTTCCGGTCAGTGGCCGCCGCCCCAAGAGGCGTCGCGCTGCCGCCCGTGTGGCTGCTCGGGTCGAGCGACTACAGCGCCCGCCTTGCGGGCGCGCGCGGGCTGGGCTTCGTCTTCGCCCACCACATCAACCCGGATGGCGCGCGCGAAGCGATGCGCCTCTACCGCGACCACTTCACCCCGTCGGAGCACCTGGCCGCGCCCTCAGCGATCATCACGGCTTCGGTGATCTGCGCGGGGACGGACGAGGAGGCCGAAGCGCTGGCCCCCACCCTGGACCTGGCCTGGCTGCGGCTGCGCCGCGGCGAATTGGCCCCGTTCCCGTCGCCTGAGGAAGCCAGAGCGTACCTGTACACGTTCGCTGACCGGGTGCAGGTGCGGGAAACGCGTCGCCGGCTGATTTTGGGCGGCCCAGAGGCCGTCCGGGCGCAGGTGTGCCGCCTGGCGGGGGAAGCGGACGCCGACGAGGTGATGGCGACGACGATCACGCACGGCCACGCGGAGCGGGTGCGGTCGTATGAGCTGCTGGCGGAGGCGTTTGGACTGAGCTGAATGGGGCGGGCGGTTGAAACCGCGCCAACAAGTTCACAAAACCTGCCTTCGCAGGTTAAGGATGGGACTCTAATCCGAGTCCACGCAGGTGGACTT
>JANOOM010000721.1:0-4005 GCA_031421335.1 Armatimonadota bacterium | reverse complement strand
GCCTGCCGACGGCTGCGAATGCCGCCGGTGCTTCCATCAGCATCCGGCCTGTTCTTCGCCAATCCGACCACGCTGTATGTGGCCGACGAGGGCAACCAGAGCCTTTCCGACACGGCAGCCAACAACCTGAATGCGGGCCTGGAGAAGTACAGCCTCATCAACAGCTCTTGGACCCTCGACTACACCTTGCAGGCCGGCTTGAACCTGGACCAGATGTACGGCGTCGCGGGCCTGCCCGCCCAACTCGACCCGGCCACCGACGGCCTGCGGAACCTCACCGGCACGGTGAACAGCGACGGCAGCGTCTCACTCTTCGGCATCACTATCCACGGTCAGCGCCTCGGGCGACCAGGGGGCCGACCCGAATAAGCTGGTGGGCATCATCGACACCCTCGCCTTCACGACGCCTGGGCAGGCGGCAAATGAGAGCTTCACGACGCTCCAGTCGGCCGGCCACGGCGAGGTCCTGCGCGGGGTCGCTTTCGCGCCCACCGCGGTGCCCCCCGCCGTCCCCGAGGCCCCCTCGTCGGCCCTGCTCGGGGCCGGGATACTCGGCCTGCTCGGCGTTTTCCTCCGCAAGCGCCTCGCCGCGAAGGGGGCAACCTTGCGTTCGCCCTCCCGGCCCGCCCCCGCTACACAGCGGGGGCGGGCCTACTTGCGTCCGGCCCAGAATTGGCGTATAATGGCGCCAGGGAGAATTCGCATGACACTCTCGGCGTGCTGCTACGCTCTAGGCTACCTCTCCGGCCTGGCTGCGTTCGCCTGGATGGCGCGGCGGCGGAACCTCGCGACGGCGGGGATCATGGCGGTCATGGGCGCGGGGCTGCTTGGCGGCCTGGTCGGGGCCAACCTGACGCAGTGGGCCTATGGTCACCTGTTCGGGGGTGGCGAGGCGGGCAAGACGGTTCTGGGCGGCATCGCGGGTGGCTACCTTTGCATCCTCTTGATGAAGCGCCACCTCGGAATATGCCGCCCGACGGGGGACTTGTTCGCCGTAGCGGTCTCGGCGGGCGAGGCGGTGGGCCGCTGGGGCTGCTTCTTCGGCGGCTGCTGCTACGGCAAGGCGTGCGCCGCCCCGTGGGCGGTTTGGCAGCACGGCGCGTGGCGGCACCCGTCCCAGCTTTATTTGTCGGCGTCGAACGCCCTGATCCTCGTCGCCCTGTGGCGGTTCGACAAGACGCGCCCGCCCGAGAACGGCCTGTTCTATCTGCAAGGCGTCCTCTACTGCGTCGCCCGGTTCCTCGCCGAGTTCTTCCGCGAAGGCCCGCCGCCGGTTTGGGGGCTGACCGGGGCGCAGTGGGCCTGCTGCGCCGGGGCGGTCTTCTTCGGGGTCCGGCTCGTGCGCCTGTTGCGCCCGGCCCGGCCCGGCCCGGTGGGTGTGCTGCACGCGAGGTGAGACCCATGTCTGTTCCGATCTTTCCGTGTCCGAACTGCGGGGCGCTCTGGCTCCCCGGCGTGGCCGTCTGCCCGCATTGCGGCTACGCCCAGTTGCGCGCGCCATCCTGGCCGCCGACGCCCACCGGGTTTGTCGCCCCCGCCTTGCCTCCGGTCGGCCCGCTGCTGACGGGGCGGGTCCGCGGCGACTTGGCGCTCGGCATTTCGGCTAGCCTAGCCGTGTACCTCTTGACGGCGGTTCTGACCTTCGGCTTCGTGCCGGGCGTCCCCGGCGGCCCCTTCTACGGGTTGGGCTTCTTCGTGCCGCCCGCGCTTTATTTCACCGTGCGGCCTTTCTACCCCACCCTGGCGCGTGGGCTGGGCCGGGGCATCCTGTTCCTGCTGGGTCTGCTGCTGCTCGGCGTGGTGCTGATGGCCGTGGTCGCACTGGGCCTCCTGATCGTGTGCAGCTTGAACCACAAGCCCTGATAAACCGCTGCGAGGTGCCCCATGTCCGTCCCGCCTCCAATCTGCCCTAACTGTGGGACCTCGCGCTTGCTGGGTGCTAGGGTCTGCCCGCACTGCGGGGCGGCCGGGCTTGGCCTGCCCTCCTGGCCCCCCGCGCCCCTTGGCTTCGTGCCGCCGGCCTCCCTGCCGGACGCCGGGCTGGTGACGGGGAAGGAGAGGGGCGACGTCCTGCTGGGGCTATGGGTCAGCGCCGGGCTGACCTATGCATCGCTGGCGCTGACGACCGGCTTCCTGTCACTGCTCCCCGCCGATCGCGGGTGGCTCTTGGGCCTGTTCGTGACCCCCGTGCTGTATCTCGCGCTGCGGCCCCGCCACCGCGCCCTGGCGCGCGGGCTGGGCTTCGGGGTCATGACCGGATGCCTCCTGCTGCCGGTCGTAGCGGTGGTCGCGCTCGTAGTCCTGGGCCTGGGCGTGCTGAATTTGTGCAGCTCGAACAGACACTGAGGACGCTTATGCCCGCGGAATCACCGAGGACTTTCTCCTGCCCGAACTGCGGGGCGGCTGGCCCACCGGGGGCTGGCGTCTGCCCTAACTGCGGACACGTCCGCGCCGTCTGGCCTTCGCCACCCAGCGGCCTGGCTCCGGTGCCCCAGCGGCCTGGCCCCGGTGCCCCCGCCGCCAGCCCCCCAACTGATGGCGGGCAAAGCGTGGGGAAGAGAGCTACGATGACAACTCAGAGCTGGTCGGAAGAAACGCGCGGGCTGTGCCCGATATGCCTGCGGGACGTGCCCGCCACGGTCTTCGAGGAAGACGGCCGTGTCTGGATACGGCAGCGTTGCACGCGGCACGGCGAACACCGCGCCCTGCTGGCCTCCGACGCGGGCGAATACGGCCGCCTGCGTCAATACGTCCCCGACCGGAGTGGGGCCAACTCCTGCTGCGGGCCGGGCGAGATCTGCGGGCCGGGAGAAGTCGCCGGGCCGCCCGTCTGCGCCCTGCTGCTAGAGATCACGCAGGCGTGTAACCTGAAGTGCCCGACCTGCTTCGCCGACGCACAGGGGCACGACTTCATGGCGACGGACACCGCCCGGCGGCGGCTGGACACCTTCTTCCAGAAGCAGCCCCGACTGGACATCCTGATGCTGTCCGGCGGCGAGCCGACCATCCACCCCCGCTTCGCCGAGATTCTGGACCTCGCGCTCTCGTACCCCGTGGACCGCGTCGTCGTGAACACGAACGGCCTGCGGCTGGCTCAAAGTCCCGCTCTTGTCGAGACCTTGGCCGCCCATAAAGAGCGCGTGGAGCTGTATTTCTCGTTTTCCAGCTTCCGCGCGGCAGGCCACGAACATTTCTATGGGCGCGATCTGCGGCGGGAAAAGACGGACGCTTTAGAAAAAGCGTCGGCGGCGGGCCTGTTCACGACCCTCGTTCCCACCGTGGAGCGCGGGGTGAACGACGACGAGATCGGCGACTTGTACCGCTTCGGTCTGTCCCTCGACACCGTGACCGGCCTGACCTTCCAGCCGGTCATGGACACGGGCCGCTACCAGCATGGCTATTCGGCGTCCGACCGGCTGACCCTGACGGACGTGGTCCGCGCCCTGGAAGAGCAGACGAACGGGGCGCTGCTGCGCTCGGACTTCGTGGGCCTGCCCTGCTCGCACCCGGACTGCTGCGCCCTGACTTACGGCTTTTTAGACGCCGCCCGCGAGACCATCATGCCCCTGCCCCGGCATTTGGACGTGTCCCGGTATCTGGACTTGTTCGCCGACCGCATCAGCTTCTCCGGGATGGTGGCGGGCGCGGCCCGGCGGGTCTGGTCGGACGTCGCGCACCTGCGGGGCCGGCAGACTTTGCGCGACCTCGGCGTCCTGTTCGCGCGGGGGGGCCTGCGGGACGTTTTGCCGCTGCTGCGCGACCCCGACGCCTTCGGGCGGCGCGTCTTCCGGATCGTGGTCAAGCCCTTCATGGACGCGCACACCTACGACCAAAAGCGCGTCGAGCAGTGCTGCACGAAGATCCTGACTGCCGATGGGTCCGCCATGTCCCTGTGCGAGTTCAACGTGTTCCACCGGGGGCGCAAAAGCCGCGACGCGGTGGTGCCGCTGAAGATGATGACCTAACCCCGGCGCAAGCGCCGACCCTGGCGCAACTGCACCCGAC
>JANOOM010000720.1:0-3770 GCA_031421335.1 Armatimonadota bacterium | reverse complement strand
CTGGTAAAGAGACGCGACGTTGGGGGCTGTGACGCCCGCGTCTGCGGCGGTGGCGACTGTCTTGGCGGCCACTGCCGCCGGAAGCGGAACGGCGCGGGCGGCCTCCTCCGAGAGCAGGGCCATCAGGGCGGCGAGAGAGAGCATCAGCCCCTGCGTGTTGACGAACCGGCGCATCTTGTCCACGGCTCTCGTGCCGCGCTTCTGGGCGGCGTCCTCGGCAAGCCCCAGCCGGGCGGCCGTCTCGCGCCAGCTCGCCCCTTCCAAATAGCGGAGCAGGACGACCTCCTGCTCTTGGGGCCGCAATGCGGCGAGGGCGGCGTTGAGCAGAGGCTCCAGGTGGTCCCAGGAGGGGAGAGGCGGGCCGTTCAAGTGCGCCCGCGTCATGTCCGCCATCACCTCCTGTTCGTGGACTTTACGGCGCCGCTCCTGCCGGAGAGCGTTCCGGGCGCAGAAGCGCGCAGCGCGGAACAGCCAGCCCGCGAGCGAGTCCAAGCGGAGCAGGGAGGGCGCGCGGCGGGCGAGCAGGAGGAAGACCACCTGGGCGGCGTCTTCGGCCAGCGCGGGGTCGTCCACCTCGCGCAGGCAGGTCGCGTGGACCAGGCCACCGTAGCGGCGGACGAGGGCACCGAAAGCGGCCTGCGACCCGTGGCGGACGTACTGGCGCATGAGAAAGACGTCACTGTCGGTATTCATTCGGGGTGCGGGCAAAGCCGCACCGGCGTTCAAGCCCATGGTTGACGTTCTCCTGTTACTAAAGTGTCCGCAGCGCGAGGGAAACCGACAAGATCACTGAAAAGATTTGACGAAATTGTACCTGCTGCGTCGGGTACACTCAGCGTAGGATGGAGCAAAGGGGGATCACGATGTCTGTAGAGAAACTTCCCGAAGCCAAGCCGCTGTATGTGGACCGGCAGGTGATCTTGAAGGCGCTGACGGAGTCCAACGCCGCGATGGGGTTCGTGCCCGTTCCTGGGGCGACGGCGCAGCAGGCGCGCGATATGATGGCCGCCCAAGGCATCCGCGCGGAAGACAACATTTTTTCGCGCGAGATGATCGCTCTGCGCTACCCGGACGAGAGCCAGACATTCAGCGAGGGCGAATAATGCCAATCATCCTTTGGGATGCGAGCGGCCTGGTGAAGCGCTTTGGCCGAGAAGCGGGGAGTGAGGCGGTGGATGCTGTCTTCCAGTCGCCCGCCGTGGAACAGATGTCGGTGACACTCTGGGGCTACGCGGAGTGCATAGCCATCCTTCACCGCAAGCGCAACGGCAAGCTCATCAACGCCGCGACTTATGCATCCTCTGTGAGCGCGCTTCAGCAGGAAGTCCTCATCTCCAGCCAGTTCAAGATCCTGACGATTGAAGACGACCGCATGCAGAGCCTCCCCGCCGGGAGTCCAACGTGTCTGCTGGTGGCGGCGGATAAGCTGCGGCTGCGGGCGGCGGAAGCGGAAGGACTGGGGGCGCTGAACCCCGAAGCGCTAGCGCCGCAGGACATCGCCGCACGGCTGAGGGGAGAAACGACATGAGCGGGACGGAAGCGGCGATCGAGACGGCGCACCTTAGAAAAGAATACGGCGGGCGGGGCGGCGGCGGCTTCGTGGCCGTGCAGGACCTGTCGTTCTCCGTCCCGCGCGGACAGGTCTTCGGGTTCCTGGGGCCGAACGGGGCGGGGAAGACGACGACCATCAACATGCTGCTGGGCAACATCAAGCCGACGTCGGGGCAGGCCAGCCTGCTGGGGCGGCCCATCGGGGACCGGGACGCGCGGGCGAAGCTCGGCTTCCTGCCGGAGAAGTTCCAGTTCCACGACTTCCTGACGGCGGAAGAGTTTTTGGACCTGCACGGGCGGCTCTACGGGATGGGGCGGGCGGCGCGGAGGGCGCGCATCCCTGAGGTCTTGGAGCAGGTGGGCCTGATCAGCCGGCGCAAGGACAAGATCGGCGAGTTCTCCAAAGGCATGCAGCAGCGGGCGGGTCTGGCGCAGGCGATTCTGAATGACCCCGAGCTGGTCATTCTGGACGAGCCGACGAGCGCCCTGGACCCACTGGGGCGGCGCGAAGTGCGCGAGATTGTGGCGGGGCTGAAGGCAGCTGGGAAAACCGTCCTGCTGAACTCGCACCTGCTGGGGGAGATCGAGATGACGTGCGA
Source organism: Armatimonadota bacterium (assembly GCA_031421335.1). Taxonomy (GTDB): domain Bacteria; phylum Armatimonadota; class Armatimonadia; order Armatimonadales; family Capsulimonadaceae; genus JANXMY01. The sequence continues at coordinate 1,620 of JANOOM010000720.1, read as the reverse complement.
CCAGGTGGCGATCTTGAAGAACGGGCAGGTGGTCCGGCTGGGCCGGATTGACGACCTGCTGGCCGCGCCGTCCACCGTAGAGATGCGGGTGGGGGAACAATCGCCGGCCCTGCTGCGCGCCCTCGAAGGGCTGGCGCGGACCGTGACGACGGATGGGGAGACGGTGACGGTGACCATCGCCGAGGAGGGCGTCATCCCGGACCTCGCGGCCACGGTGGTCGGCCACGGCGGGCGGCTGATGTCGCTGGTGCCCCGGCGCGAATCGCTGGAAGACCTGTTCATCCGTGTGGTGGAGACGGACGAAACGCAGAAAGGCCGCGCATGATCCCAGGAGTCTTCACGCTGGCCGGTCTGACCATCCGGGAGGCCATCCGGCGGCGCATCTTCCTCGCGGCCCTGATAATAGCCTGTCTCTACATCACCTTCGCTTTTCTGCCGCTGCACATCCACCTCAGCCCGATCGTGGGCTTCGACATGCCGACAGCGCGCGATAATACGGGGCGCATCTTCGCCTGGCTCGGCTGCGGGACGATCAAATTCTTCGGGTCTATTTTAGCGGTCGCTCTGTCGGCGGGGGCGATCACGGCCGAAGTGGAGCGCGGCGTGCTCTCGATCATCGTCCCAAAGCCGATCCCGCGGGCCGCCGTTTATCTGGGCAAGTGGCTGGGGATCATGGCGCTGCTGTCCGTCTGCGTGCTGGGGTGGGGGGCGATCCTGGCCTGGTCCATCTGGCACCAGACGGGGACGTACCACCCGCGCATCTGGGGCGGCATCGCGGCGGCGGGCCTGTTCCCGCTGCTGTTCACGACCCTGACGCTGTGCTTCTCGACCTTCGCCACTTACGCCCTGTCGTCGTCGCTGTCGCTGATCGCGGCGGGCGTCGCGCTGGCGGAAGACCTGCTGCACAGCCTGTCTCGTTTCCTGGACATCCCCCTGCTGGACACTCTGAGCAAGGCGGCGGGGTACGTCGTGCCGATCTCCCGGATGAACCACTGGATCACGAAGGGGCTGGCCGCGACCGGGATCGGGCCGCATTCGCCGGCGAGCGCGGGGCTTGACTTCAGCCTGTTCATCGCCCGGCTGGACCCGACCCAGGTGGCCGCCGTCAAGGAAACATCGGGCCTCGATATGGCCTACATCCTCGCCTACATGGCCGGGTTCTTCCTGCTGGGCCTGACGCTCTTCCAGCGCCGGGATTTGTAGGTGGCGCGGTGAAGCCGCCGGGCGGATGCCGAAAAGGATGACAATGATCGCCTGCCGCAGTCGCGCGGAAAAGGAAGCGGTGCGGACGCGGCTGCGCGGGAGCGTCACGGAAACGCTGACCGGCTATGCGGAATTCGCCGGCATGGCGGGCGCGAGCATCGGGCTTGCGGTGTACCCCCAGGACGCGGCCAGTCAGGATGAGCTGATCGCCTGCGCGGACGGCCGGATGTACGCGGACAAGCAGGCGCGGAAGGCGGTGCGAGCGGTCTAGTCCTTGGCATGTCGCACGGAACCTGTATACCGCCGAACCGCCATTCTGCCAGCGTTAGCAACGCCCGCTGTTCGTCACCGTCCGCTCGGAGCCAAGCCCGTCGAACAGCGGCGTCTCCCCGTCCTTGCGGATCAGGGCGTTCTGCC
>JANOOM010000719.1:0-3680 GCA_031421335.1 Armatimonadota bacterium | reverse complement strand
ACCACCCCCTCCATCCCCCCGATACACCTGCCGGGCGCCCTCATCCACCGACCGGAACTCCAGCCCCAAAGCCGCGTCCGCGTTCAGCCCCTGCGATGTGTTATCGAACCGGCTGAAGGCGATCAACCCGCGCGACAGCGGTGGGGCGGGCAGCCGCTCCAGAGCCGAGGCCACGACGTTCATCGCCCCGACCGGCAGGTGCAGGACGGGCCGCCGGTGCCCCAAGACCTGCATCAGCAGGTCCAAAGTCGCGTTCGTGCTCAAAACATTCGGCCCACAAGCGTCCAAAAGCGCGTTGACGGCGCGCGGGTCGTCAACGGCAGCGGCGACGGCGCGCGCCAGGTCCTCGATGTGGATCGGCGATGACAGCGCCCGCCCGTCCCCGAAGACCGGCACGACCGGCCCCTGGGCGATCATCTCGGCGAGCCGCGAGAAGTAGTGGTCCCCAGGCCCGTAAACGATGGAGGCCCGCAGGATGGTCCAGGGGATGCCGCTCTCGCGCACGGATTTTTCGGCGGCGAGCTTGGCATCAATGCCCGGATGTGCCCCCGCCATGTCGTCCCGAACGGCTGCCCCGCTGAGATACACCAGATGCTCGGGCCGCCCGTAAGCCTTCAGCGCGGCGATGACATTGGCCGTGCCCTCCGCGTCCACTTCCCGGAACGTCTGATGCGCCTTCGCGTTCTCGATTGGGAAGTTCGGAAACTGGTGGGCTAAAACGACCCCCTCGACTCCCTCCACTGCCGCCGCAAGGCTCGCCGGGTCGCGGACGTCCCCCCGGACCACCGGGACGCCGTTCTGCACGCCCGACCAGCGGCTCGACAGCAGCCGGACTTCGTGGCCCCTCTCCCGCAGCGCCCGCCCCGCCGCCTTGCCGATGAACCCGCACCCGCCCGTGATCAAGATCTGCATGTCACTCCAATTCCTCGATCGCGCCCTGGAGGGCCGGCACGAGCTGCTTCTTGCGCGAGACAATGCCGCCCAGCTCGAACTCGCTGCCGTCAACCCGCGCGAACGGCAGGCCGCCCAGGATGGCCGATTCGCCCCGGCACAAGAGGCGGCTCTGGATCGTCACCACGTCCGTCACCATCAGGCAGATCAGGGCCAGGCCCTCACTCTCGCGCCGCGCGTCCAGCGCTTGAACAAGATCCCGCTTGCGCTCGGGCAGTTCCCCAAAGCCCGTCACTTCCACCTGGGCGACGCTGACCGCCTTGCCCGCCATCTCATAATTTTTTCGGTCGCCGTCCACGATCTGGTCGGCGGAGCGGTCCACCAGGCCCGGCGAGGCCTGGATCAAGTGCTGCCCGTAGTCGGGGATGTCAATATCGCTCAGGCCCGCCAGCCACTCGGCCGCCCGCCGGTCCCGGTCGGTGACAGTCGGCGACCGGAAGACCAAAGTGTCCGACAGGATACCCGACAGCAGCAGCCCGGCGATCTCGGCGGGCGGCTCCATCTCTTCCTGCCGGCAGGCTTCGGCCACGAGCGTACTGGTGCTGCCGACCGGCTCCACGACGAAGGGGATCGGGGCGGCCGTCGAGGCGTTCCCGAGCCGGTGGTGGTCCAGCACGCCGACGATCTCCGCTTCATCCGCCCCGGTCACTGCCTGCGACAGCTCATTGTGGTCTACCAAAATCAGGCGGGCGCGCGGCGGCTCCAGCAGGCACCGCCGGCTGGCCGTGCCGAGGTAGCGCCCGCCCTCGCCGACGACCAGGAACTCTTCCCCGCCGCCCCGCAGCATGGTCCCGCGCCGGTCCCGGATGCGGTCCCCGGCGGGGACGGTCGGCAATTCCTCCACATAGGCCCGGCAGGTCTGCTCCCAAGTCACCGCCTGCCCCCCCGCCACCTGCGCGTAGGCGCGCGCCAGGGCAAGCGGCGTCAGCCCGCCAAGCAGTTTCCCCCCGTCGTCCACGACCGGCACCAGCCTCTCGCCCTGCGCTAAATGCGCCATCGCCTCTCTCAAGGGGGCGTCTGGGGCCACCGGCACCTGCGGCGCAGCGACGTGGCCGAACGTCGGGGCCGCGCTCGACAGCACGCGCGGCGGGCGCGTCCCGAAGTAGCCCAGGGCGAAGGCTGCCTGCGCCCCCACCTGGCCCGCGCGGGCTGCCACCACTTCGTCGCCGCCCTTCTGCCCCAAAAACCAGGCATAGCCCAGGGCCGACGCGATCGCGTCCATGTCCGGCCGCTGGTGGCCGATGATGTAGGTCAGGCCCATGAGCCAGGGGTCATGTCTCTCGCGCGGTGCCGGCATAAGGGGGATATCCTTCTAAATACGACCGTGTAAGCCCTTAGTATACCCCGCCCGCCCACCGCCGGGCAGGATTCCAGTCGCCGACGGCGAATATGAGAGTGTGCCCAGCCTTCCCAGCCTTGCGGGAGACCCCGCCCCGGCCCCGCCGACCGGGACGATCACCTTCCTGTTCACCGACGTCGAGCGCAGCGCCCGCTTCTGGGAGCGCTCCCCAGACGCCATGCGCGCCGCCCTGACTCGCCACGACGCCCTCGCCGAAAGCCACGTCGGGACGCACGGCGGCCTGCTCATCAAGGATCGGGGCGAGGGCGATAGCCTCTTCGCCGTCTTCGGGTCGGCCCCCGACGCCGTCCGCGCCGCCTCTCTCTTGCAGCAGGCTTTGGCCGCCGAACCCTGGCCTGAAGAGGCCCCCCTGCGCGTGCGGATGGCCCTGCACACCGGCGAGGCCGACCTGCGCGACCGGGACTATTACGGCGTGGCCGTCAACCGCTGCGCCCGCCTGCGCTCGCTCGCGGGCGGCGGCCAGATCCTGCTTTCCAGCCTCACCCGGTCGCTCGTCCACCACGCCCTGCCCGACGGCGCTTTTCTTATGCCCCTGGGTATGAGAACCCTGCGCGATCTGGCGGAGCCGGAATATGTCTACCAACTAATCCACCCTGACCACCCGGCCCCGCTCCCCGCCGAGCCGCCGACGCACGGCCCCTCTCTGACGAGCCTCGCCCGCTACGAGACGGACCTCGCCGACGTCCGCGCCTTCCTGGCGAACGCCCAGCAGAGCGTCCGCTCCCCGTTCGGGCGGACCAGTGTCTTCCAGGCGCTCCGCGAGGCGAACCAGGCCGGCCTGGCGGGGGTGCGGCGCGCCATGGACACCGAGCGCTCGGTGGCCCCCGCCGACCACGATGCCGTCTTGACGACCTTCCTCGCCGCACACGAGAAGGCGACGCGCCTGGACCTGCTCCGCGCGCTGACCGGCCGGGACGGGGTGACCCCCTGGGAGGCCAAACACCTCGTGGACGACTTCTGCCGCCACCACGCCCCCCACCTCGCCGGTTACGACGGCGGCCTGCTCAAGTCACTCGCCGCCCGCCTGCGCCGCCCGCCGCCCAAGGGGGGGTGAAGAGGCCACGGGGGTTCAGCCCCGTGGCAGTGTCTCCCAAGAACCGCCTCCGCGCGAAAAGATAATCCCGATAAGCCCCAAAATGCCCTTGAAGAACGCCTCGACTCTGCCGTATAATAGAGTCCTCAATTGGCCCAAATCTCTCGAAAGGAACTACTATGCCGCGCGTTTATTCTGCTGCACTCGCTTTCGGTCTCCTCTGCCTTGTACCCTGCCTTTCAACCGTCCCCGTGCGCGGGGACGACGACCCGTATAACTCCCGCCACGCCGACTACGTCGTGGAGGGAGTCGTCCAGTCCGTGAACCGGGCCGACG